>NZ_BJCE01000144.1:0-14160 GCF_005402885.1 Sphaerospermopsis reniformis | reverse complement strand
TTTAAAACAAGAAGCGGTCAGATTGATCGTGTTAGCCTGTGGACTAGATAGTGCCGACACTGCTAGGGTGAAACAGGAAGAAAAAGCCAACTTTTGTTAGCATTAGTTAGCTTTTTTGTATCGGAATATATCGAAATTTTTGATTTAGACCGCTTGTCTTTAGGTTGGGCTTGGGTGTACTTGATGACGATAGAAAAGGTTTACCAACTCCGTGGTATTCCTCAACTGGATGGTTGTTGGAATAGTTAACTTCACAGCTTTGAAGCTGTAATCTGTTACCTGTTGCCTGTTCTGTAATCTGTCAACTCATTAGTTAATGTTTAACTCTGAATCTTTTTGGAGAGTTTTTGACTCTGTAACTGGTTTTCTTGGAGAAGCTACTGCTGTTTTGGGAATTTCAATGACTGGGTTATTCAAGGCTACCATTAACGGTGAGGTAGAAACTGCTGGCTGACTTGTTACCGTTATTGGCTGTATTTTCTGTTGTGCCAGTTGTAATTTGGATGTATTACCGGGAATAAAGCCTGAGATTGAGCCGATGATACAAGCCGCTACAGCAGCCCCTCCAAACATCCAACCTAGTTGGTAACGGTAGCTCAAGCGTTTCCAGACTTGCTGGAATGTCACTTCTGGAGGCTGTGCAGATGCTGGTATGGGCATGGTTTTTACACCCTGCCGCAGTTTTAAAAGTCGTGCATACAGACACTTAACTGATTCATCTGTGGACAGCCATTGTTCTACTTGCTTACGTTCACCAGCGGTAATTTCGCCATCTAGGTAAGCACTTAATAACTCAAAGCGGTCAGTTTCGTTGTGTTGTCGGCAATCACGTTTCTCCATATCCTTAGTACCCGTTGATTCATTGGTATATTTAGCCATTCCATTTGCTACATCACTAGGGAATTGGGAGGGGGAACGGTCATCAAACTGAGAATCAGTATTCATCTTAACGTTTTTACCAAGTCATACACGGGTCAACACAGCGGATAAATTTGAGAATTTAAGCAATTTTACTTCCAAATGGTAGAAAAAAATTGAGATTTCACCACAGTTCTTGTTCTTTTAAAATTCTACCATTGAATTAAGGAAAGATGTTGTAAATTTACTTAACCATCTAGATAACTTTGCAACTGGGTTTGCAATCTGGATCTAGCCCTAGCTATTCTCGATTTTACAGTTCCTAGAGAAACGCCAGTAATTTCGGCAATTTCTTCATAGGGTAATCCTTCGATTTCTCTCAGGACAATTGTAGTACGGAACACCTCTGGTAAATCAGCGATCGCATCTCGCAGTTGTTCATAAAATTCTCTAGTAGTGAGTTCTTCCTCTGGTCCTGGTGTATCACCAGCAATTTCCCAATCCATCTCGCCGTCGTCTACCGAGCGGGGAGCATCCAATGACAGGGGGCTAACAACCCGTTTGCGTTTACGCAACTCGTCGTAAAACAAGTTAGTGGCAATACGGCTTAACCAACCCCGAAATTTAGCAGGATCTTGTAAGCGGTTAATATTGCGATAGACTCGAATCCACACTTCCTGAGCCAAGTCGGCTCTGTCAGACCAATCAGGAGCCAGATGGTATAAAACCTTATCGACCTGAGTCTGATAGCGCCGTAAGAGTTCTGCAAAGGCAGCTTTATCTGGGCGCAGTCCTGCTTGACAGCGTAAAATAAGATCGTGGTTTGAGAGTTTGTCAACTTGCACCGATGCTTGTGAATAATTGGCATCAACAGTTGACCAGGATACAGTAATCGATTGACTCATAGATCGTACTGGCTGTAAATCATCCCCTCCTATTAGACTAGATAATTAGAGAGATGTTCCTGGGTTAAGTGACGGATTTATGAGATCAACACAGAAATATAAATCAGGAATTATAAAAAAAGTGTTGAGTCTACAATGCCGAGTCTTGAGTATAGGGAAAAAAATCAGTAGGATGTATTCACTTAAACAACTGACTACTACCCCTTGACAATTGGGACTGGTGACTGGTGAATGGTGAATGGTGACTGGGAAGAAATATTTACCCTCTTCTTCCTGACTCCTGACTCCTGTACGGGCGTTCGCGAAGCGTGCTGGAAGCATCAGCATTCGGGCGATAAACTATCAATTTTTATCACAGGTTATTTTCCGAATGTTTCGCCCCTACTTCGCCCCTACGACTCCTGACTCCTAAAACTTCTAAATTATAAAGATATTGTCAGGGTAATGAGATAACTGATAATTATTGATAAATTCTTTGCTAATTGGCTGCTGTTGGCAGTCCATAATTAATTTTAATGAGCCAGATATGTCAGGGATACACAATAAGCAATGGCAATGGCAAGAAATGAATCTGTAGCACGGATGGTAATGTTCCTCTGTTTTGGCACAGCAATTTTATCTCTGGCTGTCCATTGGCACAGTATGAGAACAACAGCCCAGTTAAATCCATCGGTATCCACTACATTAAGGAAAAATTCTACTTCCCCGACTGACTCTAGTAAAAATATTTCTCCAGGTATTAGCATTGGGGAAACCGCTTTCGGCGCGTCTTTTCCCTCTTCTCCATCAAATTCTACTGCTGGGAAAAAATATGTAGCTAGTGCTGCGGATACACCAAAAAATACAAAGTTGGTGTTTCCAGAACAGATCGAGAAGCAGAAGACAAACAGCAAACCAAAGGGCTTTTTCTTTCGCGGTGTGGATGAGTCCACGTCTGTTCAAGGTTCTCAATCTACTCAGACAGAAGTGGTGGTTGATTTAAGCGATCACCGGGTTTATGTTTACCGCTATGACCAAGTTATAGCTAGTTACCCCATTGCTATCGGTAAAAAAGGTTGGGAAACGCCCACAGGTAGTTTTCAAGTCATACATAAGGAGCATCATCCCATTTGGAAACATCCCATTACAGGGAAAATATATGAAGCTGGTACTGATAGTCCTTTAGGAGACAGATGGATTGGTTTTTGGTCAGATGGCAGAAACGAAATTGGCTTTCATGGTACACCTGATACTGATTTAATAGGTGCAGCCGTGTCTCATGGTTGCTTGAGAATGCGTAACCCTGATGTGCGAATGTTATATGAGCAAGTAGATTTAGGCACACCAGTATTAGTGCGCGACTAAAATAGCAGTGGTCAGGAGGCAGGAGACAGGAGTCAGAATAATTTTAGATTTTAGATTTTAGATTGGAGTTGACAGAAACAATCCAAAATCCAAAATCCAAAATCCTAAATAGGGCTTGCTGAATAAACCCAAAATACTCGTAAATCAAAGGTTTGAGGCTGATCAGGAGGAAAGAAAGTGCAAGATTTTTGAAGGGTATACCTTAAAAACTGTGCACTTTGGGTCTGATAAATTAGAAAATCTGGGGATAACAGATAGCTCAAACTATTCCCTATTCCCTATTCCCTATTCCCTGCCTCAACGAAGGGACTTTTTCAGCAAACCCTAATTATGAATTATGAATTAGTAATTCTTAATTACTAATCAATTATCTTTGTTTTCCAAGATGAAGGATCAATAGATTTTCCATTGACATATAAACCCCAGTGTAGATGAGGTCCTGTAGAAGCACCTGTAGAACCTACTGCACCAATTAGTTGACCAGCTTTGACCATATCACCTTCTTTAACATTAATCCGACTGAGGTGCATGAAAATGCTGGTTACTCCTTGACCGTGGTCAATGCCAACTACATTACCATGAACTATGAAACCTTGGGATACTGTGCCTACTAAAGCCACTCTTCCTGCTGCTGGGGCAACTACATCTGAACCTGCTGCACCAGCGTAGTCTAGTCCTCGATGGTAGTAATCATTGGCAAAGTTACCATTATAGTAGCGCCTTACACCATAGGTTGTGGTCATCCGTCCTTGATTTGGTCTCAGGAAAACACCGTCCCAATATTTGTCAGGTGTTTGTAGGGCTTTAAACTCTTTAACTCGTTCTAGTTCATATTCTGTTGCTTTAACTCCGGCTTTTCCTGGGGGTAAATTAATACGTTGGATGGGAAATTTGCGATCGCCTACGTACACAGCCAAATTTCTTTGTCGCTGTCCCTCTCCTGACACAGTAACTTGTCTTACTCCTGGTTCTTCTAATGGAGTGGTAGGAATAAAAGCACGGTATTTATTGGGGGCAATTTCAAAGGCTGGATAGGTTTGTTCTCCAACTGTTACCGTAGGAATACCAGGCTGTTCTCCACTTTCTGGTTCAATTAATACGGAAATTGTATCTCCCAATTGCACTTTTTCCGGTAAAATCTGTACTTCTAAAGCCTCTGCTGGCAAGCTTAGTGCTATGGGAACAGCCGCAAGAATTCCCATTAACATCTTAGTGACACTGCTGACACCAACACGCTGTAACTTATCCTGAAAATTAATAACTTGAGCTTTGGTAGTCATAGGTTATAAAGAAATTGAGTGAGCCAAAACCACGCCCGATAAAGTATCAACGCCTTGCTATGATACTTTATCGTACTAAGGAACAGTGGATGTAGGCGAACGGATTGCCCATGCGTGGGGCAGTCATGATATCTTGTTTTCAACAGGAACGGTAATTAACCTGTATAAAAACCTAACTGCCTAACGGCAATCTGTACCTTGACAACTAAATCTATGGGGTTCTACTTCGTAGTTCTAACCCACATTCCGCACTTCGCTTTGTAATACATGAAAATTAAGAAAATTGGGGTTAATGGTGGTTGAATAGCGATCGACGAAAGGCTATAATTCATACGTTTAAATACTGAATAATATCAACATTTTTTGTAAAATTTATTGAAGTATTAACGTAGTACATTTTGAAGTGCGGAAAGTCGGATATAAGCAAACCCTTGTTAGGGACAATTCATGAATTGTCCCTACATCTTTTTCGGAGAGGTCTATTAAGTACCTGGGCAGAATTAATTTAACATTTTTGGAACAAACAAAAATCTCTGTATTCCTTATCTGTTCACTGTTAAGAGTTCCCTGTTCCCTATCCCAAATATAAAATTTATTCTGCACGACTACTTAGTTAGCTTTTTTGCATCTGCATCAAACTGTCAAAGGTTGTCGACATAAAGGATGTGGTTGTTAAAAAATAGGGAATAGGGAACAGGGAATAGGTACAAGGCAAAAGTAAGAATTTAGTTTTTACCCAGTCCCCAATCACCAATCACCAATCCCCAGTCCCCAGAAATTAGAGACTAGAAAGCACGTCCTTTGCAGCGGCTAACGTTTGCTCAATATCTTCATCTGTGTGGGCTAAAGAAGTAAACCCAGCTTCAAACTGAGATGGTGCTAAGTAAATACCACGCTCTAACATCCCACGATGGAATCTTCCAAACTTGGTTGTATCAGACTTTTTCGCATCTTCGTAGTTGTGAACTGGACCACTGGTGAAAAATAAGCCAAACATGGCGCTGATATGACTACCACAAGCAGCATGTCCTGTTTCTTGAGCAACTTTGAGCAAACCATCAGCTAGTTTTTTGGTGATGCGCTCCAGCTGTTCATAAGTCCCTGGTTTTTGTAATAATTCTAGTGTTTTAATTCCCGCAGTCATCGCTAAGGGATTTCCAGAAAGAGTACCAGCTTGATATACAGGACCGGCGGGGGCAATCATTGACATGATATCCCGACGACCACCATAAGCGCCTACTGGTAAACCACCACCGATGACTTTACCCATTGTGGTTAAATCGGGAGTGATGCCAAACTTCTCTTGAGCGCCACCGTAAGCAATACGGAAGCCTGTCATCACTTCGTCAAATACTAATAAAGCTCCATGTTCGTGGGTAAGTTCCCGTAAACCTTCCAAGAAACCAGCATCGGGAGGAATAAAACCTGCATTACCAACAACAGGTTCAAGAATTACACCAGCTATTTGATCACGGTTTTCTTCAAATAAGGCTTTAACGGCTTCTAAATCGTTGTAAGGCGCAGTTAAGGTACTGCTAGTTGCAGATTTAGGTACTCCTGGGGAGTCGGGTAAACCGAGTGTAGCTACACCAGAACCGGCTTTAACCAGGAACATATCAGCGTGGCCGTGATAGCAACCTTCAAATTTAATGATTTTTTCGCGGTTGGTGAAAGCTCGCATCAACCGGAGGACGGCCATACAGGCTTCAGTTCCAGAGTTGACAAATCTCACAATTTCGATGCTAGGAACTGCATCTATTACCATTTCTGCTAAGACATTTTCTAGCACGGAGGGAGCGCCAAAGCTAGTGCCTTTTTCTAAAGCTGCGTGTAATGCGCTGATTACTTCTGGATGGGCATGGCCACAAATAGCAGGACCCCAAGTACCAACGTAGTCTATATATTTGTTGCCGTCTACATCCCAAATATATGCTCCGTTAACACGATCAAATACTATGGGTTGTCCACCAACAGATTTAAAAGCACGCACGGGAGAACTAACGCCTCCTGGCATGAGGTTTTGAGCAGCAGCAAAGATTTCTTGTGATTTTGTAGTTTTAATTGTGGTGTTTACCAAGGTTATCTCCTATAGGTGGTAATTAAATTGAGCTTCTTTAATTAGGATAGGACTAAATGGGTAATGGGTAATGGGTAATGGGTAATGGGTAATATTTTTCCCAATCATCAATGACCAATCATCAATCACCAATCACCACTTTCTGCTAAACTCCTGTTAGCATCTGCAATTGATTAATAATTGTTAACTTACTCTAGTTTTTGTATGTCTTCTCCTGAACTGCTAACGCTCCAATCTGCCATCCCTGTGGAAAAAATTCGTTACGATGACAAAGGTTTAGTACCTGCGATTATCCAAGATTATCTAGATGGTACTGTATTGATGATGGCCTGGATGAATCAGGAGTCTCTGCAAAAGACTTTGGAAACTGGAGAAACTTGGTTTTGGAGTCGTTCCCGTCAGGAGTTTTGGCATAAGGGCGCTACTTCTGGACATATTCAGAAGGTGCAAAGTATTCGTTATGATTGTGATAGTGATGCTTTACTGATTGGTGTTGAGCAGTTGGGAGATATTGCTTGTCACACTGGGGAACGCAGTTGTTTTCATCAGGTTGATGGCAAGGTTCAACCACCTCCAGCAGATATGTTATCTCAGCTTTTTCAGGTAATTTGCGATCGCCGTGATCATCCTCATGAAAATTCCTATACCTGCAAATTATTGGCTGGTGGTGATAATAAGATTTTGAAAAAGATTGGTGAGGAAAGCGCCGAGGTTGTCATGGCTTGCAAAGATGATGATGCTGAGGCGATCGCCGGAGAAGTTGCAGATTTGTTTTATCATACCCTGGTGGCTCTAGCACATCATCAAGTTGATTTAAAAGCTGTTTATCGGAAATTACAAGAACGCCGGAAATAGGGACTGGTGACTGGGGACACTTCGACAAGCTCAGTGCATCGCTGGTGACTGGGGACTGGGTAAGAGTTTTTACCAATTACCAATTACCAATTACCAATTACCAATGACCCATTTATTAACGTAAGTTGCTAGTTCTGCAAGAAAGGCTCTCAAATCGAAGTCACACTGAGCTAAATTGTTACTAAACCTTGATATTTTTGTAATTCTTATTATTTGCGGCTATTATCCTCTTTAGTTCCACAGAATTTCCACAGGAAGTTTGCCAGTTTTCCACAGATGCTTGACGAACTAACAAAGCCTTGCTGGCTTACTGGGGATTTTATGCTTTGATGACTGAACTACATCACCAACTGAGTTTTTATTAAATTAAGTAACAAAAATATAGCTCTAGCCCTGATTATTTCGTGAGTATTTATTTTTTAACTACCGATTTTTAACATTTCGCAGCATTGACAAACCCACCCCCTCTGAGCGCACAATGATTCGGCTTGCTTTTTTATTCCGTTCCGACATGAGCATCAATTTTGCACAGTGAACTCAGGTATGAGTGGGGATTTTATGGCTGGTGACAATACTTGACCAATAATTCCTTGATGGTATGCCCCTGATTTATTTGTGGGTCGATCCAAAATCCAAAATTCGGATAAATGCAAGCAAAATTTCTTGATAGACCGTATAGAAGGGAAATCTTATGAACACAACAGTTAGTATCTTTACAGTGATTCCCGAAGCACTCCACGAATCCCTCAAAAACTATTTAGAAACCCATCCTGAGTGGGATCAAAACCGAGTATTAACTGCGGCGTTATCGTTGTTTTTGCTGCAAAATGGAGAGAGCGATCGCTATGCTGCTCGTATTTATTTAGAAACTTTGTTTCATCAAGAACAAAAATTTCTTTGATCCAACTCTTGAAACTATTCCCTGTTCCCTGTCTCTAAGAAAAGACTTTTTCAGCAAACCCTAAGTATTAGCACTGTGAGAGGTTGGTGATAGGGTGATAGGGTGATGTAATACAGCAGACACCCTACACGCAATACCCTTAGAGTTATTCGTTTTGTGGATTGGTAGTAGATTCAAATTTGTAACCTACACCACGTACGGTCTGAATTAATGCTGGTTGACTAGCATCAATTTCAATTTTCTTGCGAATTTGACCGATGTGAACATCGACAACTCGCTGATCTCCTACATATTCATAATCCCAAACCTCTTGTATAAGTTCTGATCGCCGCCAAACTCGACCTGGATGACTGGCTAAAAAATGCAACAAATCAAACTCCAAAGCGGTCAAGGGTACTGGTTCGTCATTAAGTGTTACTTCTCTCCGCACCGGGTCAATTATGAGTTTGTCAAAAATGAGGCGTTTTTGTTCTGCGGTGGTAACAACCCGCTGTCGCCTCAAAATTGCTGCTACTCTGACCTCTAGCTCTCCCAGTCCAAAGGGTTTGGTGAGATAGTCATCAGCACCTTTGGAAAAACCGTGAATTTTGTCAGTTTCATCTGTGCGACTGGTGAGTATAAGGACAAAAACGCCATTTCGGCTTTGCATCTCTTGGCACAGGTTAAAACCAATCGTATCTGGTAGGTTTACATCTAGAATTACCAAGTCTGGGTTAAATTGCTCAAATAAGTTGAGGGCAGTCTTACCATCTTCGGCAGCTTCTACTTGATAATTCTGTTTGATCAAAAAGCGTTGAATTAAATTCCGAACGGCGGGGTCGTCATCAACTACAAGAATCTTGGCAGGAGCCATGACCATTACTTTGCACAAAAATTCATTATGATTAACAGAGATATTACGTAAAAACGCATTTTCCTCTTTGGCTGTACTGAAAAATCTACAAGGAGTAGATAAGAGTATCCTGATTGTTCCAATAAACTGTAATTACAATTATGAAAGATGTAGACACTAATTTTACGAGTATCAGGTCTGCATTTCAGAATATGTACTATATCTACCGTATGGTTTTCTTGACCCTATTTGTAGCTTTCTGTTTCAGTTTGCATAGTGTGTACTTAGCTTAGTGAAACAGCAATTTAAAACGGTTTAATTTCAAATCAATATGCGATTTTATACCATTAATCAATATGGTTATCAGAAAATAGGTTGAAAACCTTTGATGGATGTCTGTGATGGCAATATGTTAAAGTAACTATGGTTTAAATTCTTGAGTCGAATAAACTCAGCTGTGCTAATATCCTGATTATGAGGATAAGAATCGGCCGAAAGCACTGTTTCGATTATCATAGAACTTAAGGTTGTTTTTTCTTCAACAAAAGACTGCTGCTGACTAGGGCTGAAGTAACACACTGCCATGAGCGATCAAAATCCCTACCAAAAACTTGGGGTATCAGAAGATGCTAGTTTTGATGAAATTCAGGACGCTCGCAATCGCCTGTTGGAGCAACATGGTGGTGATAGCAAGGGTCGGGAATTAATTGAAGCAGCTTATGATGCGATTCTAATGGATCGCTTACGAATGCGCCAAGAAGGTAAAATTAAAGTACCAGAGCGTATCCGCTTTCCAGAAATGCGAGTTCCATCTCCACAAAAAGAAAGTCCGGTTACTCGTGATCAGTCACCTGCATGGCTGCAACGAATATTGGATCAACCGAGTCTATCAGATGTACTCGCACCAGGAGCTTGGTTCCTGGGTTTAAGTGCTATTAGTTTATTTGTTCCTACTGCCAGCGATCAGGTTTTGCAACTGGGATTGGTGGTTGGGGTTGGAGTCAGTATTTATTTTCTCAACCGCAAGGAAAATAAATTTGGTCGAGCAGTTTTGTTTACCCTGGCAAGTCTTATTATTGGCTTAATAGCTGGGGGATTGATTGCAGTACCTGTATTACAGCAACTAGCTTTAATCAATATTACAGCAAATCAGTTTTCTACGGTTCTGACGTTTATTTTGATGTGGTTAATTAGCAGCTTTCTGCGTTGATAAGGCAAGAGGCAAGAGGCAAGAGGCAAGAGGCAAGAAAAAATAAATTAATTCTCAACTCCTGACCCTTTGATCTCCTGACTCCTGCTATATATTTTACCCTATAGGATAAACTAATTCTCTAACACTGGTGGCTGAATCTTGTGTTAATGCTACAGATGCGATCGCTTGGGCTTCTGAGATGGTTAAATGGGAAATAGCTTGTTTTAATGATGCTATAGCTTGGGGATTGACACTTAATTCATCTAATCCCAAACCTAATAAAATGGGTGCTACTAAGGTTTCTGCGGCCACTTCTCCACATAACCCCACCCAAATATTAGCAGCATGGGCAGCTTGTACTGTTTGCTGAATCATACGTAATACCGCAGGTTGCAAAGCATCGGCTAAAGTTGCTACTTTGGGATTAGTGCGATCGCCTGCCATCACATACTGACTTAAATCATTTGTACCTATACTAAAAAAGTCCACTTCCTGAGCTAACTGATCAGCAATAGCTACTGCTGCGGGTGTCTCTATCATCATTCCCACTGCCATTTTTTCATCAAAAGCTATTCCCTCTGCTCGCAGTTCTGCCTGCACTTCGGTTAAAATTGCTTTAGCTGCTCGTAATTCTGTTAAAATGGCAATCATTGGCCACATAATTTTGATATTATTACCGTAACTGGCGCGTAAAATTGCCCTTAATTGAGTTTTCAAGAATTGAGGATTTTCTAAACAGAAACGTATTCCCCGCACACCTAAGAAGGGGTTGGTTTCTTCACTCAAGGAACTCAGATTCAGATAAGGAAGTGGTTTATCTCCACCTACATCCAGGGTACGAATAATTAAGGGACGCTGGTCTAAAACCTGAGCTATAGCCTGATAAACTTCTAATTGTTCCTCTTCTGTGGGTGCTTTTGTCTTTTCCAGATACAAGAACTCTGTACGCAGTAAACCCACACCTTCTGCACCATGACTGACAGCGGTTTTGGCATCGGCAATACTACCAATATTAGCAAAAATTTGTATTCTCCGACCATCACGGGTAATTGCTGGCTGATGTGCTTTAGCTTTCGCTTCGGCTTGGGCGGTTTGCCATGTTTGACGTTTGGCTTCTAGGGCTGTTAATGTTTCTGCTGGTGGTGCTACCCAAACTTTACCGCTTTCGCCATCAATTGCCATCAAAGTGCCACTTTCTAAGGTTAACACTTGAGGAGTTACACCCACAACCGCTGGAATGCCTAATGTGCGGGCAATAATAGCACTATGGGAAGTTGCACTCCCAGAAGTCATACAAATGCCCATTACTTTAGCTGGATCGAGTTTAGCGGTATCTGAAGGACTTAAATCTGTACCGACAATAATTGATGGTTCTGTGATGTGCAAGTCAGTGGGCAGACTACCAAGTAAAATTCTTAACACCCTACGCCCGACATCAACTACATCATCTACTCGTTCTTGTAAATAAGCATCTTCTAGTTTACGGTAAGAATTTGCTACTTCATCAACTACAGCTTGCCAAGATACTTCTGCATTAAGGCGTTTTTCAACAATATGCTGACGTGCGGCTTCTAGCATGACTGGATCTGCTAAAAATAACAGATGGGCATCAAAAATAGCCGCTTCCGCATCACCAATTTGTATTGATGTATGGGAAAGTAAAGAAGCAATTTCCTGTTTAGCTATTTGGATAGCAGATTGTAATCTATGCCACTCGATTTCTACATTTTCTATGTGATATTCTGTAATTGGGATGGTGACAGATTGATAATGAATTAATGGGGCGATCGCTATTCCAGAAGAAGCAGCAATTCCTATGAGTTCTCCTTCCGTTGGTGATGTAACTTCCTCACGGGGGGCTGGTATTGCGATAATGCTATCATCTTCACCAAAGTTGTTAATAATCAATCCTTGTAAAGCTCTTAGCGCCTCTTGGGCATCCGTACCAGTAGCAGTTATCAGCAATTCATGTCCTTGACGTACTCCCAAAGTAGCAACTTGGTTAATACTGTCACCTCTGACCGCTTCTGTATTTCTGGTTAAATTTTGTACTTTAATTTGGGATTTAAACCGGGATGCCGTGGCTACAAACTGAGCAGCAGGACGAGCGTGTAAACCTAAGCGGTTAGTAATTTTGAGGCGAATTTCCTGGGTAGGAATTGCTGCTGTATTACCAGTTTGTGTACTGAAGTCTGATAATGGACTGGTGACTAAATTTAACTGAGTTGCTTTTGCTATTAATGCCCCTTGTGCTTCCGTGATCACTTGCTGGATGTTTTTCCCAGCAGCAGCAGCAACAACAGCAGAAATAGCGCCTTCTACTAATGGGGCTGCACATAAATAGATTTTTTCTCGTTGTTCTGGGGGTAGAAACTCCAGAGCCATTTCCGCACTCATTAAAGCACTACCCAAATCCATCAGCACGAGAACACCATCATCTGAGAATACAGAGGCGATCGCTTCATAAACCTTGATCGCATCTGTACCTAGTGGGTGTTCTGGATCATCAACACCTGCTGCTACAGCGAGGGGAATTTTGCCTTGAACCATCTGTGCAGCTAGTTCCTGTACTCCCAGAGCCAATTGTTTACTGTGCGAAACAATAACAATACCAACCACTGTAATACCTTAGCCAGTTACCCATCCTATTATGAATTGTGAAAATGAAAAGACTGTATTTATTTAGGTTCTATTTAGGTTTGAGAGGAGAAGATTAATATTTTGTAACAAGAACCAAGAAAAGGAGTCAGGATAAAGAATTAATGTTATTGTTTATGCTGCGCTATCAGCATTTAGTGAGTTTAACAACTGTTCTATAACTTCAATAAGTTCAAGTACAGATTTTATAGTTAGTGAAGTAGTTTTGAAACCGTGAGCGATCGCATTTCTTAACTGAAAATTATTTACACTCATAACTTACCAAATCTCTGTACATCTAGTATTCCCGTTTGTGACTAGAAATAATACAATGATTCCCCAAAAATTTTCCCATCTCCACACAACCGCTAGGTAGGGTTGCTACTATAGGAAAAGGTGAAAGAATAAATCAAATCATATCTAAAATGTCAACAACTTTAATTACCGGTGCGTCAGGTGGAATTGGCAAAGCTTTTGCAGAAGAATTAGCAGCACGCAAAACCAATCTGGTTCTCGTTTCCCGTTCAGAGGAAAAACTAAACCAAATAGCGGAAAAATTAGAACAACAACATCAAATAAAAGTCGAAGTTATACCCAAAGATTTGACAGAAAATAATGCTACTAATGAGGTTTTTGATTTTATTAAAAGCCAAGAAATAACAATTGATTTGTTAATCAATAATGCGGGTTTTGGTGATTATGGAGATTTTGCTGAACGAGATGGAGAACGACAATTAAAAATGATTCAATTAAATATTATGGCATTGGTAGATTTAACTCACAAATTTCTACCTTTAATGCGTCAACGTCGTTCTGGTAGCATTATTAATGTATCCTCAATTGCTGGCTTTCAACCAATGCCTTATATTTCTGTTTATGGGGCAACTAAGGCATTTGTTATGAGTTTTAGTGAAGCTTTGTGGGCTGAAAATAAAGATTATGGAGTGAAGGTTTTAGTAGTTTGTCCAGGTCCTACAGAAACAGATTTTTTCACTGAAGCTCAGTTTCCTGAAACTTTAGCCAGTGCAAATAATAAACTAGCTACTCCTGAAGAAGTTGTTAAAGATGCTTTACAAGGTTTAGAAAAAGGTGATTTAAATGTAGTTAGGGTTTGCTGAAAAAGTCGAGAAGCAACATAAGGATCATGAAGGGTATAATCAGGCAGAAATAAAGATAAGATTTTGTTGTCTAAACTTCACTAAATAATCAATTTTACTAATGAACCAAGGGAAAAAAGACGTAATTTTGAAAAATTGACAAAAAAATCGCCAAAAAAGCC
>NZ_BJCE01000143.1:0-14193 GCF_005402885.1 Sphaerospermopsis reniformis | reverse complement strand
TGAATCCTAGTAGCATACAGTGATTTTACTGTAATTCTGTCACAAAGCAAAAGATGACAGGAAATTTTCAGTAAATGTGAGTATTTGTTAGTATTGGTTAAGAAAACAGTAACTAGCTACTAACCCTAGTGTAAAGATTTTATGACACTGGTTTTGTGGGCTGGTAATCTTCTAGATCATCCAATGCGGGTAAAATCTGGGAGTCAGCAAAAGACAACAAATAACCGTAAACTTTCTCATCTCCGAGTGTCATCGCCGGATATCCCATTGGTAAAGCATATATTTTACCGAACGCGATCGCTTTTTTTGATGTTAATACTTTATGTTCACACAGGTGATAATTAGCTTAAACTGGTTTTAGAGTACCGTATACAAAAACATTCATTACTGTGGTTGCTTAGTTAGGGCTTGCCGAAAAAGTGATCGTTAGAGGCTAGGGAACAGGAAACAGGGAACAGTTTCCAGAATTGAATTTTTAATCACATTTTTACCCCCTTGTCCACCGTCCTTCCTTGTCTTGCCCTCACGACAAAGTAAAATACCTACCTCTGTTACCCATCCCGCACCCCGCTTCTATTTTTTCAAGTTCCCGTAGTTGCGGAAACATCAATTAACCAGCGAACAGTTTGGGGGAAATTAATCACAATTAACAAAACAATAAACTGTAAAATCATAAAAGGAATTGCACTTTTATGAATATCAAATGTACTCACCTCTTTAGGGGCAACACTTTGTAAATAAAACAAAGAAAATCCTACTGGTGGCGAAATAAAAGCAGTTTGTAAATTAATTGCCATTACCACACCAAACCAGACCATATCAATATCTAAAGCTTGGGCAGCAGGTACAAATAAAGGCATAGCAATAAAGCATATTTCCATAAACTCGAGAAAAACACCCAGAGCGAAAATTGCTAAATTACTAACAATTATAAACCCCCAATATCCTCCTGGTAAACCAGTTAATAATTCAGTAATCAGAGTTTTTCCGCCCAAAGCATCAAACACCAAACTAAACATTGAAGAAGAAAATAAAATCATTACCACTAAAGCAGTAATTACCGCTGTAGAATGAGCCGCATCACGAATTAATTGGGGAGTCAAACGTTTATTAAAAGCTGCGAGGATAGTAGCTCCAACTGCACCTACTGCCCCTGCTTCCGTGGGAGTAGCAACACCAAAGAAAATACTTCCTAATACTGCAAGAATTAAGAAAATAGGGGGAATAACTGCTTTAAAAACTTTTTTAATTAATTGACTACCTTGAGGAATTTCCACATCCGCAGGAATCAAGGGAACTTTTTCTGGATTAAAAACAGCTAATCCTAATATATAAAGAATATAAGAACCAGATAACATTAAACCAGGAATTAATGCCCCTAAAAATAAATCTCCTACAGAAACACCAATTTGATCACTGAGAATTACTAATACCAAACTTGGAGGAATTAACTGGGCTAAAGTACCAGAAGCAACTATCACCCCAGCAGCTAATTTTTTATCATAGCCATAGCGAATCATTACAGGTAAAGATAACATTCCCATAACAATTACCGTAGCTGCTACAACTCCAGTTGTGGCGGCTAAAACAGTTCCTACTAAAACGACTGCTAAGGCTAAACCACCCCTGACACGACTAAAAAGAATGCCAATAGTTTCTAATAATTCTTCCGCTAATCCTGATTTTTCTAATACTGCACCCAGAAACACAAAAAACGGAATAGCTAGTAGAGTAAAATTGGACATTGTTCCAAACCAACTATTGGGTAATAGTAGGAGACGGGCAGGATTAAAAGCCCCTAATGCTGTACCAATGATTCCAAAAACAATGGCTGTACCGGCAAAGGAAAAAGCTACAGGATAGCCACTCATTAAGATAACGAAAAAGCCAACAAACATGAAAATGGATAACCATTGAAAACCCATAATTTTACCTACTCAATATTGATATTTTCTGAAGTTTCTAAACGAATTTTTTCTGCTACTTCTTCATAGCCTAATAGTACGGCTACATATTTAATTGTTTGAGAAATACTTTGTAAAAGCAGAAATAATAAACCTATGGGAACCATTGTTTTAATGGGAGCGCGGGGTAAACCATTAGCATCAGAAGATACTTCCCAATTTCCCCAAGTACCATCACTTAGTCTTCCCCAAGACTGTAAAACTGGGTTAAATGTCACCCAAATACCAATTAAACAAAAGGGAATTAAAAATAAAATTGTTCCTAAAAAATCAACTAAGGCGCGTCTTTTTTCACTCATATTAGTATAGAGAAAATCAACCCGCACATTTTCGCCATGACGTAAAATGTACGCAAAGCCTAGTAAGAAAGTGAGAGAAAATAGATACCATTGTAGCTCTAATAAGGCATTAGAAGATAATTGCACTCCGATGAAGCGCCCTAGATAACGGGCGACAACATTAAAGAAACCAACGCCAATGGTGAGTAAAACTAGCCAATTGGATAACCATCCCAATTTATCAGCACATTTGTCAATAAACTGGGATACTTTTAACAGCTTGCTGATGAAGGTGAATCTTCTTGAGTTACGCATAGAACATAATAAATTCAGGGTAAGAATTGAGAATGCAGGATTAAGTCTCAATAATAACCCAAGTTGCTAGTTATAACTATAAGCATAAGCCTTCTAGATCCCCCTAAATCCCCTTAAAAAGGGGGACTTTGATTAATTTCCCCCTTTCTAAGGGGGGTGAGGGGTGATCTAATCGAGAAATAAACCTGAATATTTGTAACTAGCAACTTACGTTAATACTTTAACTGCCCTATGGCTAACGCCACGCTGCGCTATCGGGCGAGGCAGAAGGCAGAGGGCAGGAGGCAGAAGGAAAATTTTTGAATTAAGAATAAAGCCTTTTTGACTCGCCCATTTGGGTTTAAGTCCACCGCCATAATCTGGTGATTTGGTGAGCCAGCTCTGCAAGAAGGTTTTCTTCTGTAGGTGACTAGCGAACCCGCAAGGGCGGTCTACGATTAGAGGTGGGTTTAAATCCCCCACTAAGACAGCCTCCTGCCTCCTGCCTTTCAACTCCTGCCTCCTTTAAATATTGTTCAAAATTCAGTTATAAAAAATTTTTTACAAGATGATATTTCACAATATTTAATCTATTTATCAGTCCTGTAGGGGTCTAGCACTGCTAAACCCCTACTATTTAATTAATCAATCTTTCCACATTGAAAATATCCAAATTTGTTAACTGTGCTACTTGTTCTACAGACATTCCATTCTGTAATAAATTCATCGCAACTTTTCTTAATTGCAGTTCAGCTTGTTCTGCACGTTGTTTTTCTTGTTCTGCACGTTGTTTTTCTTGTTCTGCACGTTGTTTTTCTTGTTCTGCACGTTGTTTTTCTTGTTCTGCACGTTGTTTTTCTTGTTCTGCAATTTGTTCTACTTCATCTGCTTTTTGTTTTGCAATTTCTGCGATTTCCTGAGAAGTAGGAAATAACTCACCATCCAAAGTTGCCCAGCGTAACCATGTTGTTTCAACACCTCTATACTTACCTTGCCAACGCACTAAAGCCAAATTTAAGACTTTACTTACCAGTTGCTTTTGATCATTTAATGGTATTTGTTGATATACACCACTATTTAGATCAAAACCTGCAAAATCATCTGGTTTAAAAGGGTCATACCAAAAATATTCAGATACCCGCATTTGATTTTGATAAATCAATTTTTTCGCATTTTTATCATTATTAGCTGTACTTTCTGACAGTAATTCAATTACAACATCTGGCGGTTTTCCCTCTTCCCAAACCACCCAAGATAATCTTTCTGTTTTCGGCACACCTAAAACAGCAAAGAAATCTGGACCGCGAAAATCTTGATTTTTTAATTGTGCTAAACTGTAGTAGACAAACATATTGCCTCCTACATATCCATCAGACCTTTGATCTAACCAAGGCTGAATCGTATCAATTAAAATATCCATTTGTAATTTATGTCTTTGTGTCTCCATCGGGATACCATCATCACAAGGAAGTTCTGCCTGGGTGGGTGGCAGTTTAATGCTAGGCTTGGCCAAAACAGTTTCTAACATAGCTGTTAAATATTAGTTAGAAATTACTTAATATTTTTATACTAATATGAAATGATGGGAAATTGACAAAATTATCAGAAATAATAAATCTCATCGGAATTTCTGAATTGTTGCATCATTATGATATTGTGGGAATATCTTAATTTTAGGTCAATAGTATTAACTGTTATGAAACGTCGAGCTATTGTTAACAGATTATCTCAAAGTGCGATCGCTGCTACAGGAGTGGCAATAGTTGGTGGTTGTCAAAAAGCCACAAACCCAGCTACAAAAGGACAAGCAGACACTAGCAACCTACCCACCATTAGATGGCAAATGGCCACCAGTTGGCCAGTATCCTTAGAAACAATTTTTGGCGGAGCGCAGGTTTTGGCAGAACGGGTCAAAGCCCTAACCAATGGTAAATTTATCATCGAACCCCGTGCAGCAGGAGAAATAGCCCCTGGTTTAGAAGTTCTGAATGTGGTTTCTCAAGGTGCAGTCCAAGCAGGACACACAGCAGCTTATTACTACATTGGGAAAAGTCAGGCTTTAGCTTTTGGAACATCCGTACCATTTGGATTGAATGCCCAACAGCAAAACGCTTGGTTATATGAAGGAGGCGGTTTAGCCAAACTTCAGGAAATTTACGCCCGTAAATTTAATGTGATTCAATTTCCTGCGGGAAATACGGGTACACAGATGGGGGGATGGTTTCGCAAGGAAGTGAAAACACTGAATGACCTCAAGGGACTAAAAATGCGTATTCCCGGTTTAGGCGGACAAGTCATGTCCAAACTAGGGGTAACAGTACAGACACTTCCAGGGGGAGAGATATTCCAAGCTTTACAAACCGGCGCTATTGATGCTGCTGAGTGGGTAGGACCCTACGACGATGAGAAATTAGGCTTAAATAAAGTTGCTAAATATTACTATTACCCTGGTTGGTGGGAACCGGGTCCAACCTTAGAAGTACAAATTAATTTAGATGAGTGGAAAAAGCTACCTCCTCAATATCAAGCAGCTTTAGAAACAGCCGCCTATCAATCAAATACAACAATGTTAGCCCGTTATGATGCACGTAATAGTGAAGCTTTAGATAAACTATTAAAAGCAGGGGTACAAGTGCGTGCTTACAGTCAGGAAATATTAGAAGCAGCGGAAAAAGAATCTTTTGCTTTGTATGATGAGTTTGCGGCGAAGGATGCAGATTTTAAAGCGGTTTATGAAATTTGGAAACCCTTTAGAGATGGTATCTATGCGTGGAATAATCTGAATGAGGGTAGTTTAACTCGTTATGCCTATGGGAAATTGAAGTAGGTGACAGGTGACAGTTTCAGCTATCAAATCATTTACAAGCACAGGTAGATGAGGGATTAAGAAAATTTTTATACATTTAGCACTTCAGCCAAAAAGTCACTATGCTGTAGTATAAAAATAATTGCTGTAGTGTAAAGTTCATTTTGTCTGTAAATAAAGACATTCACAGCCAAGAGATCAGACCAGAGATGTATGATCGTGTTTTGGAGAAGGAAGACTTAATCAAAAGTCTAGAACAACTATAACTACTGCATAAATTAGCCGGACTTGATATCTAGGATTATGCCACAATAGCGAAACTAGGAAAAATATTAGGAGTTTTTAGTTGTGGAGTCCACCCCAAAAGCATCATACACCCCGGCCGCAATTGAAGAAAAATGGCAGCAAACATGGTTAGAATTGGGATTAGATAAAACCAATCAAGACCCAAACAAACCTAAATTTTACGCGCTTTCCATGTTTCCCTACCCATCTGGTAGCTTACACATGGGTCACGTTCGTAACTACACCATTACAGATGTAATCGCCCGCCTCAAAAAAATGCAAGGGTATAGAGTATTACATCCCATGGGTTGGGATGCCTTTGGATTACCCGCAGAAAACGCCGCCATTGATAGAGGTGTACCTCCTGCCCAATGGACATATAAAAATATAGACCAGATGAAACAGCAATTAAAGCGTCTGGGTTTATCCTTAGATTGGGATGCAGAATTGGCTACCTGTTTCCCCGATTATTATAAGTGGACACAGTGGATTTTTCTACAATTTTTAGAAGCGGGTTTAGCTTATCAAAAAGAAGCGGCTGTAAATTGGGACCCCATTGATCAAACGGTATTAGCAAACGAGCAAGTAGACAGTGAAGGACGTTCTTGGCGTAGTGGAGCAATTGTAGAACGTAAATTATTGCGGCAGTGGTTTTTAAAGATTACCGATTATGCCGAAGAATTATTAAATGATTTGGATAAATTACCTGGTTGGCCAGAACGAGTTAAAGTAATGCAAGCTAACTGGATCGGAAAATCCACTGGTGCATATTTAGAATTTCCCATAGTCGGTTTAGATGAAAAAATCGCTGTTTATACTACCCGTCCCGACACCGTTTATGGCGTTAGCTACGTCGTATTAGCTCCAGAACACCCTTTAACTCAACTTGTCACCACTTCAGACCAAAAAACAGCGGTAGAAGCTTTTATCAAAGAAGTAAGCAACCAAAGCGAATTAGAAAGAACCGCAGAAGACAAACCAAAACGGGGTATTCCTACCGGGGGGAAAGCTATCAACCCCTTCACTGGGGAAGAAGTACCGATTTGGATTGCAGATTATGTACTCTATGAATATGGTACAGGTGCGGTGATGGGTGTACCTGCCCATGATGTGCGAGATTTCAAATTTGCAAAGGAGCAAAATTTACCTATTAAAGTGGTAATTGTACCAGAAGACAAAATCGCCACAAAACCCATTTTCAAATCATCTTTTAGTGAAAAAGATGTCGAAATACGTGCTTATCAAATTTGGCAAAAAACTGGTAATTCAGATTCACAAACTAACTATTTTCAAGCTCAAGTTGAACTTGAAAGAGGGCTTAGTGAAAAAGATGTCGAAATACGTGCTTATCAAATTTGGCAAAAAACTGGTAATTCAGATTCACAAACTAACTACTTTCAAGCTAGACGTGAATTGGAAGCCGAATTTGAACAAACACAGAATAGCACTTTCATTTTAGATGCTGCATATACAGAACCAGGAATTTTAATTAACTCTGGTGACTTTAATGGCATAAATTCAATAGATGGAAAAAAAGCCATTACTGAATATGCAGAAAAACAAGGTTTTGGTAAAGAAAGAGTACAATATCGCTTACGAGATTGGTTAATTTCTCGTCAACGTTATTGGGGCGCACCTATCCCTGTTATTCATTGTCCTAATTGTGGAATTGTACCCGTACCAGAAAAAGATTTACCTGTACAATTGCCAGAAGAAATTGAATTAAGTGGCCGTGGTGGTTCACCTTTAGCACATTTAGAAAGTTGGGTAAATGTTCCTTGTCCAAGTTGCGGTACTCCAGCAAAAAGAGAAACCGACACAATGGATACTTTTATTGATTCTTCTTGGTATTTCTTGCGGTTTACTGATGCCACAAATGCAGAGAAAATTTTTGATGGTGGTAGAGTAAATGATTGGATGCCGGTTGATCAATATGTGGGCGGTATTGAACACGCGATTTTACATTTGTTGTATTCTCGTTTCTTTACCAAAGTATTAAGAGATAGAGGTTTGTTGAATTTTGATGAACCATTTCAAAAGTTATTAACTCAGGGAATGGTACAGGGTTTAACTTACATGAACCCGAAAAAAGGAGGAAAAGATAAATGGATTCCTTCAAATTTAGTTGATGCTAATAATCCTGTAGATCCGCAAACTGGAGAACCTTTAGAAAAGGTTTATGCTACCATGTCTAAATCAAAAGGAAATGGTGTTGCACCGGAAGATGTGATTAATAAATATGGCATTGATACAGCGCGGATGTTCATTTTATTTAAAGCACCTCCAGAAAAAGATTTAGAATGGGATGAAGCTGATGTTGAGGGACAATTTAGATTTTTAAACCGTGTTTGGCGGTTGGTTACAGATTACGCTGCGGCGGGAGTTTGTAAACAGAAAGCTGATTTGGAGCAGTTAAGTAAAGAGGAAAAAGATGTACGGAGAGCGATTCATTTAGCAATTCAAGCAATTACGGAAGATGTGGAGGAAGAATATCAATTTAATACCGCTATTTCCGAATTGATGAAGTTAAGTAATGCGCTGACTGATGCTAAGTGTAATAATTCGCCAATTTATGCGGAAGGGATTCTAACTTTGGTGATTATGTTAGCGCCTTTTGCGCCCCATATTGCTGATGAATTATGGCATTTGTTGGGGAATAAGGGAACGGTACATACTCAAGTTTGGCCGAGTTTTGATCCTGCTGCTTTGATAGCTGATGAAATTACTTTGGTAATTCAAATTATGGGTAAAACTCGCGGTGCTATTCAAGTTCCTTCGCAGTTAGATAAGGTTGAGTTGGAGAAGTATGCGCGGGAGTCTGAGGTGGCGAAGCGTTATATTGAAGGGAAGGAAATTAAGAAGGCGATCGTTGTTCCTGGTAAGTTGGTGAATTTCGTTTTGGGTTAGGTTTTCTCACGCAGAGACGCAGAGGCGCGGAGAGTTTTTTGAGGTGGGTTGGCGAAAGTTTAACCCACCTTTTATTTTTTGAATCAAGAGTTATGGAATAACGAACCACAGAGGCACAGAGGACACAGAGGAAGGAAGCAAGAAATAGTAAAATAAGACTATTAATCTTACACCGGGAAGAGAGTATAATAGGTATAATTAACTTGTGACGTTAAAGCAATATATTAATTTATGCACATACAAAGAATCCAAGTACCTGATTTTCGGACTTTGAAAAATGTAGATATTACTTTTGAAAAGGAATTTACTCCGCGTATTTTTCCCCTTGGTAGTCAAAATGGAGGGGGTAAAAGTACGCTATTACAGCTAATTTTTGTTTTGTTGCACTGTGCTGGTAATCCTGATAGAGTCCAGTTTATTCAAAATTTACTACATAATTTTCATATTAATAATAATGAATCTAACAAAAGGACATTAGCTATTATTGAGATTTGGGATGGTAGTAAGACGGTAAAAATAGAATTTTTTATAGGTAATGGAAAATATGTTTTGGAAGATGTTATGGATTATGTAAATACAAAATTTACTACTCTAGAAGATTTAGAATCTGGGATTATTAATGACAGGGAAAATTTTATAGTTTGCAATTTTCATAAAGAAAATTTTATACATGAAAATATATTACCTTTAGAGCAAGAAATAAGAACTAAAAAAATGGGCTTATTAAATTTAAAACGTAAAGTTACAAAGAATGGGGCTGAAAAATCATTAGCTCCAGAAGAATTATTATTAGAAAAGACAATCAATGCAGAAATACAAGAAATACAAATAGAAATTAACAACGTAAAAGCATTATTGCAAGAATATCGTAATTTACTAAACGAAATTTTAAGAAACAATAATGTTGTATATATATGTGATATTTATAATGAGATTAATCATGTGGAAGAAAAATTAATGTGTGTTTTTGATGGCATTAATGATATAAATGAAGCAGATGAGTTTTTTAAAAACATTTCAGACAAAATATTTCTAACTGCTCATATTTCACAAATATTCCTATTTCTACAACCAGACAACAGAAAATCTCTATTTAAAAAACAGGAAAATAATCAAACAAACTATTACCAACAAATTAAAACAGCTAATTCTAAATTACCTGGCTTTTTTACTTATGACTTTCTAGCAATAGATATTTTGATTGAAGCATTCAAAAAAGCACGGGATGAAGATTTTAAACAAGCTGTAGAACAAGGAGGCAATTATGGTAATAATTATGTAAAACTATTAGCTGAACTTAACAATCTTTTAACTAATAAAAAAATTAATGTACAACCGGATTTATCTAGAATTAATTTTAAAATTGATGGTGATGAAACAGAACTTTATCCAGAAGATTTAAGTCATGGAGAATTAAAAAGATTATGTATTTATATGTGGTTAAAGTATAATAATATAAAAGATGCCATTGTACTAATGGATGAATTAGAAATATCATTTCATCCAGATTGGCAATATCAAATAGTTAGAGATTTAGAAGAATGGGGTGCGACTAATCAATATATTTTAGCTACCCATTCCTATGAAATTTGTCAAGCGGTTACACCTGCTCATGTTAAAGAATTAGAACCAAAATTACCATCAAAAACAATTCAATAATTAATGTAAAACAAAATATGAGTTTAAATGAAACTGAACTAAAAGAACATTGTTTAAATATTATTAAATCTGCAAGAATTAGAAATAGAATAGTAATTCTTTATGAAGGTGTTATTTCCCAAGTACAAGGGAGACGTTCACCGCAATTATACAAGCAAATGGAACAGATGCCAGATGCTAATTTTTATAATGCTTGTGTACCTCTATGGTGGAAAGAATATAGACCGCAATTTTTTAATTGTGGTGATAGAAATGATGTATTAAATACATATTTTAAAATTTTAGATTTGCATAATGCTGATAGCAGTCAATCATTTTTAAATCCTGACCTACTTTTTGCCATTGTAGATTTAGATGTGCAATTTGCTGAAATTCAGGAAGATTACAGTTTTAAAAATACAGAAGATATTTTTTATCATCTTTATCATCAAGGAAATATTAAGGAATCTAACACAGACCATCATCGTATTTGGGTAACTGGTTTAATTCATAAAGAGGCTTATTTTTTATCACCTGGTATTCAGGAAGTTTTTGATAATCATTATGTTAGTTATCCTTTATATAAACAAAATTCTGTAAATTTAGAAAATATTTATTTAGATATGGTTAATGATATGACTGATGATAAAGATTTACAAATTCATTGGTCAAGGGTAATTCAGAGAATTAGTTATCTTCCTAATTTGGATGGTGTGGAAATAGATAAATTTCAATATTCATGGAATCAAGAGTATTGTAATTATCAAAGTTCAGATGATAAAAATAAATTAATCAATGCTTTATTAATGTTGGTGAAATCTAAGGAATATTGGCGGCAAATTTTACCTGATGAAAATTGGACATATTCAGAACATAAGTTTAGAGAACAGTTATCTTTAGAAATTGGTAAATTTTATTCAAAGCTAGATGGAAGTGTGGAAAATCATATTCCTTGTTTCTTTAAGACGTTATATAAACTAATTGAGAAATAAGCTTTTTTGTAGGTTGGGTTAAATGAAACACAACCCAACACATTTATTATTATTAGTTGATGTTGGGTTTCCTTACGTCAACCCAACCTACATAATTAATTCCCAGTCTTTAAAAAATATGGTATCATTAAGAATATATGTATCAATATCATTACCTCAACACAAACGAATTAGAATCATGAAACTGAGGGTTCGCAAAAATATACGCGCTTCTCGCACTGGTGTAAATCGTTCCAGTAAGTACATAATTATTCATCAGAAAAAAGGAGAAACACCAGGAATGAATAGAATATTGTCACCAACTATGGCAAAGCATTATTTTGTCAAGGCGTTTTTAAATTTCCTTGCTAGAGATATCAAAAAAAATCCCAGTAATATTGAACCACTTACAGAAGAAATATATCATCGTGCATCTATGCTTACAGAAGGAATGGAAACTGATCTGGATGAAGAATTACCAGAGGATTTCATGTTTGTATGAAGGTTAATGGGTGGACGTTAAAAATTCATCCTTGAAAAATAGAAAAGTATAAAATATTGCCATGAATAAACAGGAAAGAATTTCAAAAGCCATAAAAGATGTCATATCTGAAATGATGGAACGAGTAATGGAGCGTGTTTTAATTACCGATCCTTTTATTAAAGAAAATCACCGTTCAAGTAAACCTATGTATGCAGCCTTAGTACCTGATGAAATTTTTAAAGGTTCACATTTTGAAAGAAGATTTGTCACTCCATTTGGTAGTGTATGGGAAAAACTTGCACAAGTAGTTGCTTTAGAAGCTCATGGTAATTGTCAAATGGGACATACAATCAACGGAACAATTGGACAAGAAAGTTTAAGAAGGATTCAAGAAATTTTAAATAAATTAGAACATAGTAAAGGTAAGGAAAAAATAAAACCTAATTGGGAACAAGAATTAAAATATATTAAGGCAGGAGGTGGACAACTTATTCCTGTAAGTGTTGTGTGTGATATTTTTATAGAAAACAAAGAACATGGAACAAGGTATGCTTTTGAATTAAAAGCTCCATTACCAAATAGTGATCAAACAAAAGTAAGTAAAGAAAAATTATTTAAGCTTTTAGCAATGAATCCAACAGTTGTTGATTATGCCTACTATGCTTTGCCATATAATCCTTACGGTAAAAAAGAAGATTATAAATGGACTTTTCCTATGAGATGGTTCAATATGTATGAAGATGAATCAGTGTTAATAGGGGATGAATTTTGGGAACTGATTGGAGGAGAAGGTACTTATAGTAATTTCATTAAAGAAATTAATGTATTAGGTAAGGATTACAAAGAAAGAATTTATAAAGAATTTTTAGGAATTGAACCTCCTCAAGATTTTGAAGAAGGATTTTTAAAATAATTGATTGAGAATAAGAGACATAAAATGCAGAAGATAAGATTTACTTTTATTGACCTGTTTGCGGGAATTGGTGGATTTAAAATGGCATTAAGTAACAATGGTGGTCATTGTTTAGGATTTAGCGAAATAAATCAAGATGCCATAAATACATATTGTGATAACTTTCAAATTGAATCTAGTTATAACTTAGGAGATATTACCAAAATTAAAGAATTACCACCCCATGATTTATTAACTGCTGGAGTTCCTTGTCAAAGTTGGTCAATTGCAGGTAAAAATCTAGGTTTTGATGATGATAGAGGACAATTATGGAACGATACAATTTATTTACTACAACAATCACAACCCAAAGCATTTATCTTTGAAAATGTCAAAGGATTAGTTGATCCTCGGAATCAAAAATCCTTAGCATACATCCTAGAAAGAATAGCAAAAGCAGGATATTATGCTAAATATTTTGTTATTAACTCCTTTGATTATGGTGTACCACAAAATAGAATCCGTGTATATATAATTGGATTTCATAAACAAGAGTATTTAGAAAAGTTCGCTTTACCAAAACCAACAGATAAAAAACGCACACTTGGCGATATATTAGGTATTACATCAGAGAAAAAAATAGATAACCAGGTTATTGAGAGAGATATATTTGGTAATATTATTTCCTCTAAAAGTATGAGTCTTTCACATACCAACGGATTTAATGATTACTTTTTATTTAATGACCTGAGAAATGGTCATACCACAATACACTCATGGGATATTATTGAAACTACTGAAAGACAGAAAAATATTTGTTTATTACTACTTAAAAACAGACGCAAAAGTAATTACGGACAATTAGACGGAAACCCATTATCATTAGCACATTTTCAAAGTCTAGATTCATCAATTACACAAGCAGAAATTGATGAACTGGTAGCATTAGAAATTTTTAAATCAGAAGAATATCGTTTTATGATCAAACAGTCTAATATTAAAGATAATAGTAATAGTTTGACTCAAGCTGAAGAAATACTGCTTTCATTTACCAATAATGGAGAAATAATAATTGATACTTTAAAAGTACAAAAAGTGTTTAAATTAGAAAAAATATCAATCCAAAAAACAGTTGATTCTCTCAAACAAAAGCATATTATTGAGTGTGTGGAAATTCGCTATGATTTTAAAAATACGAAAATAAGTACAGGATTATTTGGTGTTAGTCGTATTTTTTTGCCAACTTCTGATATTTTCCCCACTTTAGTGGCAAGTGATACAAATGATTTTATCACCTTAAAAACAATTGTAGCTATAAATCATCATGATTTTAAAAACAAATTCATCAAAGAAGTTTATGAACCAAGAGAATTTAGAAAAATTACTAAAAGCGAAGCCTGTTTAATACAGGGATTTCCCCATGATTTTAAATTACCAGAGTCTAGAGCAAGATGGATGAAACTAATTGGAAATAGTGTTTCAGTCCCCGTCATTGATAAATTGTGCAAAGCTATTATTGATACTGGTATCTTTGAAAATTAATAGTATTTTGTAGCGACTGTCTTGATTGTCAAGCGATCGTAAAGGAAAAATTTAAAGTCTAGGAAAAAAGTCAGAAAATAGAGGATAAAAACAAAGCAAAACAAAACAGGTAAATTATAGATGGCTATAAAT
>NZ_BJCE01000142.1:0-14296 GCF_005402885.1 Sphaerospermopsis reniformis | reverse complement strand
GTGAAAATAAGTTATTTTTAGTAGATTTTGGGGCGGCGAAAATAGTCAAACCACAGCAACGCACAGCTACAGGAACAATTATTGGATCTGCTGAATATTGCGCCCCTGAACAGTCAATGGGTAAACCATTATTTATTAGTGATTTATATAGTTTAGGGGTAACTTGTTTGCATTTATTAACAGGAGTTAGTCCCTTTGATTTATATAGTCCGATGGAAGGGGAATGGGTATGGAGAGATTTTTTAAATGGGAATGTGGTAAGTGATGAATTAGGAAAGATTTTGGAAAAATTAGCAAGTCCTATTGCTAAATATCGTTATCAATCTGTTAAAGAAGTGATGCAGGATATCAATCCTATAAATCAACAAAATACTTCACAAATACCTATTAACCAAACATCTGTTAATATTTCTTCTCCATCTGTACCTAGTCGATATCAAAAACTAGAACAATTATTATCTACAGGTCAATGGAAAGAAGCAGATGAGGAAACAGCGCGGGTAATGTTAGCAGTAGCAAACCGGGAAAAAGAAGGTTTTTTAGATGCTCCAAGTATTGATAATTTTCCCTGTAATGACCTGTACACTATTGACAAATTATGGATCAAATATAGTAAGGATCGCTTTGGATTTTCTGTACAGAAACGGATTTATCAAAGTTTGGGGGGAACTAGAAAATATGATGAGAAAATTTGGATAGCCTTTGGTGATAGACTAGGATGGAGAAAAGAGGGAAAATGGTTATCCTACAAAGATATTACTTTTGATATAAAAGCACCAGAAGGCCACTTACCAGCACGGTTACGATGGAATACGGGAGGTTTAGGGAGAGGAGTTCTTTTCTCTCGCCTTGAGACTTGTGGACTGTAGAATTTAAAGATTACAGAAAAATATTAAGTCTGAATCAGGATAACCAGGATTAAAGGATGTACAGGATATTACCGTTAACCTACTAAAAAATAACAGAAAATTCTTTCTGCGTCCTCTGCGTCTCTGCGGTTCGTTCCTTCATAAACTTGTGCGTAAAACCTAGATCAAAAAAGCGATCGCCCTCATCACCCAAAACCTAAAAACCCAAACATTGACAACACAATGCAACTGCATTACTCTAAAAATAGAGTATAAACCTCAAAATTGTTATGGTTGTCAAACCCACACCATCCTCAGAGTCCACCCTAACAGACAGATATCAAACCACAATACCCGAACCCGTGCGTAAAGCTCTAGGCTTGGGTAAACGTGATAAAATTCGTTATGTGATTCAACCCGACGGTAAAGTAATTATTTCTCGCGTTGATCAAAAAGAAGAAGATCCAACATTGGGGGAATTTTTAAACTTTATTGCCCAGGATATACAAAAAAATCCTCAGCATTTACAATTAATTAAACCAGAATTAGTAACCCGTATTCAATCCTTAGTTGCTGATGTAGAAATTGATCTGGATACACCACTATCAGACGAGGATGAGTAAAATTGTCTGAAGATCAACCCTTAATACAACCCTTAATAATTAATGGATGGACTATATTTGCTCATCCCTTGTTTTTAGAACAGTTAGAAGCACTGATCACACAAGTAGAAAATTTACGTCAGAAATATCCTCAAGAATACAAACAAAAAAACGCCACAAAACGTTTAGCTGCTATATTCAAACTTGCATTTAACGTCATTCCTGAAAATCCAACATTAAACGACTATCGTCAAGGTGCAACCCTGGGAGACGAATATAAACACTGGTTTAGAGCTAAATTTTTTCAGCAATACCGATTATTTTTTAGATATCATCAACAGGGTAAAATCATTGTTTATGCTTGGGTAAACGATGAAAACACTAAGCGAGCATATCAAAGTAAAACCGATGCTTATCGAGTATTCCAAAAAATGCTAGAAAGTGGCAATCCTCCAGATGATTGGAATGATTTATTCAAAGAAGCAGAAAATCAAACTAATCGTTTAGAACAGATTTTCAAAACAGAGATTTAGGAAGGGATAACCAGGATTAAAAGATGCACAGGATATAGCTGTTAACTTACTGAAACATAACAGATATTTCCTCATCTGCGTTCATCTGCGTTTATCTGCGTTCCCTAAAAATTAGGTGGGTAAAAAACCCACCCAATAAACCAGAAACTAAACCAAAGCGTTGAGATTTTTGGCAGTTTCAAAGAAATGAGCGACATTTTCTTCTGGTGTTTCTGGTAATACACCATGTCCCAAATTAAGAATATGTCCCCAGTCGCCGGCTTTGCGAACGGTGTCCAAAATGCGATCGCGGATAAATTCTTTAGAACCAAATAACACACCCGGATCAAGATTACCCTGTACTTTCACGTCTTTACCCAGTCTTCTGCGTGCATCTGCCATATCCACAGTCCAGTCAATGGTGAGGATATCTGCACCAGAGGTAGCCATTCTTTCTAAAAGTCCTGCACTACCAGTCACTAACAAAATTAACGGTGTGTCAGGATGAGTTTGTTTCACCAAATCAAACACCATTTTTTGGTAAGGTAAAGCAAAGGTATCATAGTCTTGGGGGCTTAATTGTCCTGCCCAAGAATCAAACATCTGCACCACTTGAGCGCCACAATCAATTTGATAGCGCACATAATCAGCAATGGACTCAGCCAACTTAGTTAATAGCTGATGCAGAATTTTTGGATCTGAGAAAGCCATGTTTTTAATGATGGAATAGGTTTTAGAACCTTTACCTTCCACTGCATAGGCCGCCAAAGTCCAAGGAGCGCCCACAAAACCCAAAACCGTTGATTTATCGCCGACTTCTTGCCGTAAAGACCCCAAAATGGTCTTAATAAACGGTAAAGCAGCTTCAGGATCTAGGGGACGCAGGTTATCAATTTGTGCTTGTGTGCGAATGGGCGAAAAAATAATCGGTCCCTTCCCTTCCGCAATATCCATGTCAATACCCATACCAGGTAAGGGGGTGACAATATCGGAAAACAAAATTACGCCGTCGGGTTGAAAAGCTTTCCAAGGTTGCAGGGAAACTTCGATCGCAACTTCAGGAATTTCTGAGCGTTCCCGAAAAGAAGGATATTTCTCCCGCAAGTCCCGATACGCTTTCATATAGCGCCCCGCTTGTCGCATCATCCATACAGGGGGACGATCTACTTTTTCACCGCGTGCAGCCCTAAGGAGGAGAGGAACTGTTGAGGAAACACCCATTTAACACTACATCCTAAGTCACTTTTATATTTCACTGTTTAGCTTATCATCCTCAGATTACGCTTGAGTCCTATCCTCCAAAAGCTCTAACACTTGCTTTACTTAACTTAATAAAACGTTAAAATTGATAATTGAGGAGTCAGGAGTCAGGAGGTAAATATTTCTCCCCAGTCCCCAATCACCAATCACCAATCACCTATTTTTCTCCCCAAATCACTTCTAACCGTTCCTGAGCTTGTTTTAGGGCGGCTTCAGGGGAAGATTTACCTAGTAATGTAGCTTCTATTGCTCTACCTAAACTATCAGAAATGCGACTATAACCAGCTATTGTAGGTCGAGAACCAGCCACAGGAATTTGGTCTACAAACACTTTTAACCAAGGTCTGGACTTGAGATATTCTTGGTATTCTGGACTTTGTGCAGATTTGATATTTACAGGTAAAAAACCAGTACCCATTGCCCATTCGGTTTGAAATTGTTTACTGACAACAAACTCTAAAAATTCCAAAGCCGCTTTTTGTTTTTCTGGTGTAGTTTTCATTAAATAAAAATTGCCATTACCTATGACTGTCGCCCGTACTTTATTTTCAGGAATGGGAAACACACCAAAATCAACATTAGAGTTTTTAATATAAGTCCAGGGTCCAGTAATTTGCATCGCTACACGACCTTGAATAAAAGCATCTTCTTCATAGCCTCTTTCCGGGGGAGAAAGAGTTGCTGAACCATCTTTAATTAAGTCTTGCCAAAATTGTAATGCTTGAATAGCATCTGGATTATTTAAATTAGGATGGTTATTATTTAATATTTCACCACCTGCACCTAATAAAAAGGGAAACCAACTAAAAACAGTCCATTCTTGCTTGCCCAAAGGTAATAAAATTCCATATTGTTCTGGACGTTGATCGCCGTTGCGATCAATAGTTAATTTTTTGGCAACTTCCCTTAATTCTTGCCAGTTTTTAGGAGTTTCACTAATTCCCGCTTTTTTAAATAAATCATTTCGGTAAAAAATGCCCAGATTAGCAGTATAAAGAGGAACTGACCAGAGGTGATCATCTAATTGTAATTCCTCTATCACTTGCGGATAAATTTCCGATTTGGCCGCTGATTGATTAAACCAATCATCTAAAGGTTCAACTGCTCCTAATTCTACTAACTGTCCAGTTATTTGGGCAGAAAAATTTAAAATATCTGGAGCCGCATTACCTACCACTGCGGTTAATATTTTCGGTAATTGTTCCTCTGGTGTACCTGTGAAAATTGAGTCTACATGAATATGAGAATTTTCCTGATTAAATTGATCTACTAATTTATTGAATACATCCCGATTCACTGGCGGGTTAATTCCTTGCCATAAAGTCACATGAATGATATTATTATCTTTTTGAATATTCTGCTGACAACTAAATAGAAATAGGAAACAAGAAATCAAGATGATTACCGTTGTGAACATCCTCTGAGTGGAATTAAAAAACCGAATCCTGATAAATTTCATGTTGGTGGCTGAGAAAATTGCTGATTTATTAGGGATTTTCACTTGATCATTATATATCGTAATTTGTGATTTATATTCATTAACTCTCAAAATTTTATAGCCTAATTAAATGGCTACATATATCATGCTTGTACGCATTTAATCAAAGCCGCAATATATAAAACTCAGATTGGTAAATTAATTACCCGATGTCAAAGCAAAAATAATTAATCACTGGAGGCTGAAAAATTATCACAAAAATATAGTATTACTATTTAATTTGTAGAGTTACTCATGTATGATGATAACTGCAATTTTTAATTGAGGATATTAATGATGAGTCAACCGACTTACAAATTATTATTTATGTCCACAGGTGTTGGTGCTTTGGGTTCAGGGTTAGGTGGTGGAATAGAAGTCACCCTCCCCAATATTGTCAAAGCAATGCAGCAAAGAGGACACACAATAGATATTGTTGCACCAGCAGGTTCTCGCAGTGGTTCGTTACCTTTGATAGAAATACCCGGAAATACACAAAATGCCGCCCAAGATCAAAAGTATGATGCAGAAATTGGCATTCCCACAAATTCAGTTTTAGCAAATATGTGGAGTTATGCTTATCAAGTACAGGGAAATTATGATTTAATTTTGAATTTTAGCTATGATTGGTTGCCATTATATTTAACGCAATTTTTTCCTCGTCCAGTAGCCCATTTAATTAGTATGAGTTCTTTACTGAATGCGATGGATGATATGATTGCCAAGGTAGCAACTCAGTTTCCCCATGCTATTGGTGTTCACTCAAAAACACAAGCTGCAACTTTTCCTTGCCCTGATGAATGTGTTTGTTTATTTAATGGATTAGACTTGTCTTTGTATCAGTTTTGTGATCAACCTGGTAATAGCTTAGGTTGGGTAGGCCGCATAGCACCAGAAAAAGGTTTAGAAGATGCGGTAGCAGCAGCAAATACTTTAGGAATGCCTCTAAAAATCTTTGGTTTGATGCAAAATGAGGAATATTGGCAGCAAGTTCGCCAAGCGTATCCCGATGCACAGATAGATTACCAAGGATTTGTCTCTACAAACGAATTACAAGCGGGACTGAGGGAATGTCAAGCTATGTTAGCTACTCCCCACTGGATAGACGCTTTCCCCACTGTAGGTTTAGAATCTTTAGCTTGTGGAGTACCGGTGATTGCTTATAGTCGGGGCGGTTTAGTGGAAATAGTGGAAGATGGCAAAACTGGGTTTTTGGTTGAGCCAGATAGTATACAAGGTTTAATAGATGCTGTTAAACGGGTACACACTATTGATCGTCAAAATTGTCGCCAGCAAGCAGAGAGTTTATATTCTTTGGCAGCAATGGGCGCTCGTGTAGAACAATGGTTTGAGAAGATTTTACACAGATAAGAAAAAATCAATAGTTTGCTTATTCCTTATCTGTTTTTACTGAACATGATATGACAGCAAAATATTCAAAATCTTTTGGGGTAAGCATCTTGCTTACCTCCAATTATTTTATGATACTTGGCGTAAACGTTGAGCTTCTGCACCAAAATTCGGATTTTCAATTACATGATTGGGTTGACTCCATTGAGAGTTTTTTGGTGTAATTAAGGAAAAGCAATCACACAAAATATCGCCACACCAATTAACTATTTCTTGGTGAAAACATTGTAAGCCAGCCTCTTGGGAGTATTGCTCAAATAGTTTAGCACTCATGCTTTCTGCTCGCCAATGAATGTTTTCTACCTCTAGCTTTCCAGTAGCGGGATTGAGATAATTGCCCAAGTTAGAATGATGGATAAATCCTACACCATTGGGTTTAAGTTTCAGGGCTATCTGTTGTAAATAGGATTTAATGACATCTTTTTCCACATGGACTAAGGAATCAAAACTAAAAACGAAATCAATAGATTCATCTTCAATCATGGTTAATGATTTTCCATCATTGACATGATATGTAATGTGAGAACAATCTGCAAAGCGTTCTTGACAAGCGGCAATACACTTTTCAGTTAAATCTACGATAATTAAATCTTGACAATAATCCTTTAAATATTGTGTACAACGTCCAAAACCAGGAGCTATTTCTAATATTGTTGTTCCTGTTTTTGTCTCAGGAATAAAGGTTTTAATTCGCGGATGTATAGTTCCAAAAAAACAGTTATCTGTTCCACCCCATGAACTCGACCATTCATTACCCTGATCTTTCCAATCGTAGTTAGACCATTTATTTAAGTTTTCCTGAACACTAGGCATTTTGATCTCCTGTCAATGAAAATATGTTAAAAATACGAAGATACAGCACTTAGGCTAGAGTGTGTACTTATGACTATGCAGCAGTTTAGGTCAATTTCCGATACAATTGTGAAATTGATGTGCTTTTAGGCATAATATCAAATATTACGCATGATTTAGCTAAATTATTGTATTCAGCAGGTAGAAAAATATGATCACACCACCTATTCCATCTTTTTTAAATAGCTTTTGGGAAGATGCTTTTAGTTTAAAGCAACATCTCCAGGAATTTTTAAGTTTGGATGAGCAAACATTAGAAAGTAAATTAGCTGCTGGTCAAAAAGAAATGGCTGAGTTAGGCCATAAAGATTTTGACTGGGAAAAAGCTACAGCTTTCTATCAGGATCAGGTAAAAAATGAGTATCTTTTTGAGCTTGGAGCATGGCATTTAAACAGTCATGATTATATTGGTAATACTTTACTATTAATTGCCAAATATGCTCAAGGTAGGGTATTAGATTTTGGTGGGGGAATTGGTACTCATGCTATTGGTGCTGCACTTTCGCCAAATGTTAAAGAGGTGTTTTATTTTGATATTAATCCGATTAATTGCGAGTTTGTCGAATATCGAGCTAAACAATTAGGGTTAGACAAAAAAATAATTTTGTGTCAAGAAATGCCTAGTTCAGAAATGTTTGATACTATTGTTTGTTTTGATGTTTTAGAACATTTACCAGATCCTATTCAACAATTACTTACATTCCATCAGTCTTTAGATGATGCAGGAAAAATCATTATGAATTGGTATTTCTTTAAAGGTTTTAATCAAGAATATCCTTTTCACCATGATGAACCAGAATTGCTAGATAGGTTTTTTCAGACATTACAAACTAAATTTGTAGAAGTTTTTCATCCTTATTTAATTACTGCTCGTTGTTATCGCAAATGGAGTTAATTTAAGGAATAATTTCTAATATTCCCTGATCTGCGTCTAATGTTGCTTGTACCCCCACAGGTAAAGCTGCATTAGGGCTATCATGACCAAAGGGTAAATCGGAAACAATGGGAATATTGAGATCAGATAAGCGATCGCCCAAAACCTCCTCTATACTCAAACTGGGTATATTCGGAGGTGCATCACACTTGGTAAAACCTCCCAAAGCAATACCGCGAACCTTAGATAGCATACCACTTAACCGCCATTGAGTTAACATCCGATCAATTCGATAGGGTGGTTCTGTCACATCTTCCAAAGCCAATATTACACCATCTAGATCCGGTAAAAGTGGTGTACCTAAAAGATGGGTTGCTACTGTGAGATTACCAGGAAGTAACACCCCTGTCACTGTACCACCACCCCAACCATTACCCTTTAAAGGTGCGATCGCTCGACCTGCTAAAATATCAAGTAACCGTTTTATTGACCATTCTGGCTCATCTTTGAGGGTAGTGAGTACGGGACCATGCACACCAGAAATACCAACTTTATAGAGACTCCAAAGCAGGGCTGTGATATCAGAAAAACCGATCAACCATTTAGGATCAGCCGTTTTTTGTTCCCAAGTCCAATTTTCCAAAATGCGGGTACTACCGAAACCACCCCTAGAGCAGATAATACCGCGACATTCGGGATCATGCCATGCTGCGGCTAGTTGTTGACGACGGTGATCATCATTACCGGCAAGATAACCATGTCTACTTTCTAGATTATCGCTAATTTGGATATTGTAACCGTGCGCTTTCCAAATTTCTAGACTTTTTTCAAAAGCTGCAAATTCTCTTAACGCACCACTAGGAGCAATAACGCGCAATAAATCACCGGGTTTTAGAGGAGGAGGTAAGATGATGGGAGGCATGAATTTTAATTTATAACTAACCGCAAAGTACGCAAAGTTCACAAAGAAAGAACTCAAGCAAAAAATTTTTATTCAGTATTCATCTCAATTAAGTAAGATATCATACAGGACTAACTAAAAATTCCTCTTCTAACCTCTTTCCTTTGCGTTCTTTGTGTCCTTTGCGGTTCGTTTTCTTCTATTTCCTACAAATGAACCACGAAGACACGTTCACCGAAGGTGTTCCCGAAGGGTAGGAAGCGAAGAAAAGAGAGTTTGAGAGAGATTTTCAGTTATTTTGTAAGTTCTGAATTTCCAAATCTCTACAATAACTTACACTGTCCATGATGCCTTAAAAGATGATCGCATAAAACCAAAGCTACCATCGCATCAACCATAGGAACAGCACGGGGTAACACACAAGGATCATGTCTTCCTTTTCCGGCTAAAACCGTTTCTTCTCCTTCTTTAGTGACGGTTTTTTGTTCTTTTCTAATAGTGGCGGTTGGTTTGAAAGCAACTCGTAAAATAATATTTTCGCCGTTGGAAATTCCTCCTTGAATACCTCCAGAACGGTTCGTTAATGTTCTAATTTCTCCGTTTTCATCAATATAAAATTCGTCGTTATGTTCAAACCCTGTTAATAATGTTCCGTCAAAACCTGAACCAATTTCAAAACCTTTACTTGCAGGAAGTGACATTACTGCTTTTGCTAAGTCTGCTTCTAATTTATCAAAAACTGGTTCTCCTAAACCTTTGGGAACATTCCGCACCACACATTCAACTAAACCACCAATAGAGTTACCATCTCTACCAGTTTTTTCAATTAACTCTATCATTTGGTTGGCCATTTCCCCATCGGGACAACGCACAATGTTACTTTCTACATCTTCCAAGGTGACGGTGTTTGTATCAACATTTCCTTCTAAGTCTTTGATGCGTTTAACATAGGCGATAATTTCTACACCTGCAACTTGACGGAGAATTTTTTTAGCGATCGCACCAGCAGCTACCCTACCTATTGTCTCACGCGCTGACGACCTTCCGCCACCTTGCCAATTTCTAAATCCATATTTTGCATCATAGGTAGCATCTGCATGGGAAGGACGGTATTTTTGTGCCATCTCATCGTAATCTTGGGAACGGGTATCTTTATTTCTGACTAAAATTGCGATGGGTGTTCCCAGGGTTTTACCTTCAAATGTCCCTGACAATATCTCACAGGTGTCTGCTTCTTTGCGGGGTGTTGTGATTTTACTTTGTCCTGGCCGTCTTCTGTCTAATTCAAATTGAATTTCTTCCGGGGAAATTTCCAGTCGTGGGGGACAACCATCAATGATAACACCCACACCGCCGCCGTGAGATTCGCCAAATGTCGTGATTCGGAAAAGATGACCAAATGTGCTACCCATGTTGTTGAGGAAATACAGTCTGAATTATGTATTTTACATGGTGTTGTACCAGAGATCATGCCTTTATTGCTGTGTCACAATAATTCAATAAATTCATCTACACTTAAACCTGCTTGTCGAATAATTCCTCGCAAAGTACCCCTATCTAATTCTTTATGATCTGGTACAGATATTGTAGTTCTCGGTTCTTCACGAACCAATATAATGTGACTTCCTCTTTGTCTATCTACAAAAAAGCCGATTTTTTCTAATGCTTTCACACACTCTAAACCTGAGACAATAGGTAATTTACTCACACCAACACTACCTCAACTGTATCTTCTGGAACAGGTTCACCTCTATCTTGTAAAACTTCAATATATAGAGATATTGCTTCTTCAATATTAGCTAAAGCTTCCTCACGGGTTTTACCCTGACTAATACAACCGGGTAAACTGGGTACTTCAACAACAAAATACCCATCTTCACCATGAGATAACAGCACTTTACGTTGAGATTTCATTGTTTTCATAGTTCAAGGATTTTTTTGATGGAATAAACAATCTGGTTCAATTTATTTTATTTAGGTAAATCATTTATATGATATAATATTATTTGTCAATTTGCCAAATGTATTTTAAATTGAGATTGGCATTGTTAACGCTATGTTGATTATGCAAATTACAAACCGTGATGTAAAATGGTTATGATATAAAGAAACTTCCAAAAATATACATTATGATGCAGTTTACAGTATTCTACTCTTGGCAATCTGATTTACCAAAAGAAACTAACCAAGGAGTAATTAAAGGGGCTATCGGAATAGCGAGCAATAAACTGGAAAATGAGTTTAAAGAAATTGATTTACGTATTACTTTAGATGAAGCAACACGTGATCTACCTGGAAGCCCTCATATACCATCCGCTATTTTTGATAAAATTGCATCTGCTGATGCCTTTATTTGTGACATAACTACAATTAATAAAGAAGTTATAGAAGCTATCAAAAACCTGCAAGCTACAGAAGGTAGAAAAAAGCCACAAGAAGTAAGAACTGTTCCCAACCCAAATGTAATGATTGAACTAGGATATGCAATTGCGCTTCTTGGTTGGGAGAGAATAATTATGTTATTCAATACATCCTATGGTGATTTAAAAGATGCACCTTTTGATATAGTTGTCAATCGCATTACTGACTATAATTCAAGTCCTAAAGCAGAATATTTTACAGAAAAGCAGTTGCAAGGAAATCAAAAACAACTCAGCCAGAAAATTCATGAAGCCTTAAAACTAATTATTGAAAAATCGCCGAATAAACCAAAATACAAAGCTGAACTTACCCCAGAAGAAATAAAGCGTAAGCGTGACATTTCCACTATTCAAACTATTCTGGAAACAATTCATATAACGAGTATTAAGAACCATATAAACGAAGCTCCACAAAAAGTTTATACTGAAATATTCTACTTTTATAACACTTTTGAAGGAAAATTGACGAGCGGAAACTACCACCTTTATGATGATAAACTTAAAGACTTAGTAGAGAAAGTTCATGTTACATGGGGTAAAACTCTTTCATACGGTGAACATTATCATTTTCCACCAGGTCGTTGTCTCTTTTTTCAAGTTCATGACTATATGCCATTAACCGACAAACAACAAAAAGATTGGAATGATATTGAAAAAGCTTTAAGAGAGCTTGAATCAGTATTTGATGAATTGCTGAATTACATTAGAGAAAATTATTTAGAAATTGATCTTCAAGAAACAACCTCTACAGCGTGGCGTGAATATGTTGATTTCATGAATGAAAATAAAAATGAATAAAATTTAATCATAAAAATTCCCATCCTGTAAATCCTTAAATCCTGGACATCCTGATTCAGACAAAAATAAATTTAAAACATCTTCTCAAATTCTGATAATGTTTCTATATATAATTCAACTGCTTCCTTGATATTTGCTTGTACTGCTTCTAATGAATCACCTTCAGATTGACAACCAGGAAGTTCAGGACAATAAGCATAATATCCATGTTCATCTTTTTCAATGACAATACTAACTTTATAGGACATAAAATAAACTTTCCTTGTTTACTAAAACATTGACTATCATATCATATTTTCCATTTGCCCATTATTTCGCAATATAAAAATGCGGTGTTTTGCTTCTTTCAAAATTTCTTGGTTATTTACATCAGTTTGTTTTGCACATTCTAACTCTAACCTTTCAACTAAATAACCATAAACCTCTAAACCCTTTTCCTGATTTTCAGGTTGATGCAATAAATCATCACCAGCCTTTAAAGTATCAAAAGCAAATTGATAATTTCCCTGTTCACAATGATGATAAAAAGCATCAAGATAATCTGTTAAATCATCTTCCCAATCCCAATTTTCCAGCCAATCACCTTCTATATCATCAACATAAAGATGAATATAATCAGCACCATGATTTTGCTTATCTAGCTGCAACTGCTGTGATGCTTCCAGATATTTCCAATCTATCTCAGAACTGGACTGATTATAAATCTTTACATCTTTAGTCATAATACTATCCAGGGAAGGGAATAACAGCAATAAAATTAGTCGGGCGATCGCTACTCTCTTTTAGCATAACATCAGCTAACTTGAGTAGATTGTTTGGACTGTTCACTTGATTATCATGAGCAACCAATAAAGCCCTTTTAATACCCCAACATGATAGAGTGTTATTCCATCGCTGCTGCTTATTTAGAAAATCAGGGTTGGGTTGTCCATCCTGCAAGTTAGAAATACCTGTAAGTTGAACAAAAATAGGCTCAAGTGTACTAGGAACATGACTAACAAGTAAATCTGTAGCCATAGATAAATCTAGAATGTAACGGTTAGAAGCACTCCCATCAGTTCTAGAGTTGATAGTTTTAGTCAAATTAAAAATTAAATCTTTATCATTACCAGTATACTCGTCTTGTATAAGTTTTTCAATCCAGTAAGAAAATTTGGGATCTTCTTGACTTAACCATTTAGGCAAAATTACCGTATACCAATAATACTCAGTTACAGATATATTCTTTTGTTGGCAATATCTTTCTCTTTCTGTTGGGGATAACTTTAAAAGTGGTTGGATAGTATATAGATAAGTTTCAATATCGTAATAAAATTCATTCATAAAGTCTATTAAAAACCGTTTTTTATCCAGAATTTCATTTTTATACTTAGATAGTGTAATTCCAATTTCTCTAATCCTCGCTGCTAACTTAGGTTCTATCAATAAAGCTTTCTTTTTTAGAAGTTGCAACCTGGGCTTAATCTCATTTGCTTGTAGTTTAATCCTGTCTTTGGTCAAGTCAAATCTCCATCAACCGTTATTAAGGTAATTTTATACCATTTTGTTTATTAAGTTTATCAAACATGGGTATTCCAGAAAAACATCCCATCAAAATTATTTAACATTTACTTTTGCAGTAACTAAAACGTAAAATATGTAATAATTTCTACCTTCCTGAAACTCCTTAAAATTTCCATCCTGTACATCCTTAAATCCTGGATATCCTGATTCTGACAAAAAAATACCCCCCATTACTGGAGGGTATTTTCTTATTTAACTAAGCTTATTAAACCCAGTTTCAGATTAACCGTTGATTGCAGGAGCAGTCAAAGCAACAGGAGCAACTTCACCAGCAGCTAAGTCTAAGGGGAAGTTGTGAGCGTTACGCTCGTGCATTACTTCCATACCTAAGTTAGCGCGGTTGATTACATCTGCCCAAGTACCGATTACACGACCTTGAGAATCAATGATGGATTGGTTGAAGTTGAAACCGTTTAAGTTGAACGCCATTGTGCTTACGCCCAACGCTGTGAACCAGATACCAACTACTGGCCATGCAGCCAAGAAGAAGTGTAAGGAACGGCTGTTGTTGAATGAAGCGTATTGGAAGATTAAGCGACCGAAGTAACCGTGTGCTGCAACGATGTTGTAGGTTTCTTCTTCTTGACCGAATTTGTAACCGTAGTTTTGAGATTCGGTTTCGGTTGTTTCACGAACCAAGGAAGATGTTACCAAAGAACCGTGCATTGCAGAGAACAAGCTACCACCGAATACACCAGCTACACCTAACATGTGGAAGGGGTGCATCAAGATGTTGTGTTCTGCTTGGAACACGATCATGAAGTTGAATGTACCGGAGA
>NZ_BJCE01000141.1:0-14302 GCF_005402885.1 Sphaerospermopsis reniformis | reverse complement strand
TACATAACCATTGAAATAACTAGCGGAAAACTTTGCCCCAAATTCCGTGTTTTTAGCGGCTTTACCACGGACTATCGGACGAATATGTGGTTGACTTAAACTGACAATCCTGTCTTCTATACTTCGTTTTTCATGTTCATATAACCATAGTTGTTGACGATAAACTTCTGCCACTACTAGCAACATTTTATATTGTCTGTTGCTCAATTCTAAAAGTGACGCACCCCCATTCATTAGCTGTTGAATATGAGCTAGGTTTCTGTTGATATATTGCAGTTGTTTTTTGATAGCTTTTCTTCTTTCAGCAGATTTGACTTTCTTTTTTCTGGCTACTATTAAATATTCCTTTCTGGCTATTTTTCTGTAGGTTCTTGGTTTGTCGAGCTTTTTTTCTTTAAGGGAGTTATATAATATATCTATTATTGTTTCTGTATGCTTTCTAGCTTGATTTAATAATCCTAAATCTGTGGGATAACTTATATCTGCTGGCGCACAACTGGCATCTAATATTAATTTCCCTCGATTCTTCACCTCACTTTTTGAATCCTCGACTTCTGACTTTTTTGCTTTTACTTCTACCTCTTCTTGACTTTCTAATACTTTTTTGACTATTTCTTGATTTAATCTGTTGACTAAGTTCATATCTATTCTTTCTCGAAAATGAACTAGCATTGATGGGTCAAATGGGGAATGATTACTATACGCTGACATTCCTATAAAGTATTGCAGATAGGGATTTTCTCTAATCTGTTCTACTGTTTCCCTATCACTTGTTCCCAGTTTCTCTTTAATTATTAATGCTCCCAATGCCATTCTAAATGTTTTGGCTGGTGCGCCTAAAACTTCAGTGAATATTGCTGCGTATTCTGCTTCAAATTCTGTCCACGGTATTATTTTCGCTAAGATTACCCAACGGTTATCTGCTGCTAGTTTCCCCCCGAAGGATAGCTCAAATTCTTCTGGTGCTGTGTCTTGTTGTTTTTGTTTGCGATACATTTTGATGCACCTTGATGCAAGTGTTTTTACCTATTTTACCCCTTTTCCTTGCACTTTGTTCCTCTGTTCTGCCCCCTAAACTCTTGTTTTATCTAGGTTTTGTGTTTATTCAGCAAACCCTAAATAGGACTTGCTGAGAAAGTCTTTCCATGAGGGGATAGGAGTCAGGAGTCAGGAGTCAGGAGGAAGTTTGAAAATTCCTTTTCCATCTCTCGAAATACCAAAAAATGCACACTTTTTCACGTATACCCTTCAAAACCCTTGCACTTTTTTCCTATTTATCAGCCTCAAACTTTTGATTTATCTGCGTTTTGCATTTTTTCAGCAAACCCTAAATAAACCCCTCTCCAAACCTCTTCCCGACGCGGGGAGAGGCTTTGAAACCCCCATTCCCTTGTAGGGAAGGGGGGAAGGGGGGTCTCACAGGGGTAGGTTTTTAATATTATCTGTTGAGGCAGGACCTGGAAGACAAGTAGGGAAAGTAGACAAGGAAGATTTTCTCCGCACAATGGTCTTTTTGTTACCAAGAGAAGATGATTTTGTACTGTTTTCCTCCCTTGTCCACTGTCCTTCCTTGTCCCCCAAGTCTTGCCCTCACGACAATGTAAAAAACCTACCCTTGTAAGGGAAGGGGGGTTAGGTTTCTAGAGATTATCGGTTTCATCTAATACTTTTCAAACAACCTCTTAGACAGATTACCAGGAATCTACCGGATATCAACTAACCCCATCAGCCCAAGATATTGATCAAACTTCCCTACGTGAAAGTTTGGTGAAGATATAGACGGCAAACTATTGTTACTTGTAAATTGCAGATGGATGCAAACCTTATAATTTGCCCATTTCGCCGAATTTATGAAAAAAAGGAGCAAAAGCCACTCAAAAAGCAGGAGTATCAAAATAAAAATTACGCATTATAATTGATATAGTCATAACAGAAATAGAGATGCCACAAACATCAATAAATATTTTATCAAAATTACTCTATTAAACGGAAGTAGATATGTATCCTAAGAAACTTAGATTTTTGACAGGTTGTTTGCTTACGGCTTTAGTCTATTTACCGCCAGATTTTCTCAATCCGACAAAAGTTTTAGCAGCAGATCAGGTTGTGGTAAAAGCACAAAACTCAGGCCAATATACACAATATATGTCCCGTGGTTATGAATTAACCAGACGAAGAAACTATCGCCAAGCTTTATCTTATTTCCAACAAGCACTGCAAATACGTCCTGGCGATCGCTATGCCACAACAGCAATTAGAAATGTAACTGGCTACATTCAACGTCGCAGGGTGATGGTCTATGTTCCCAACAAACCAGGTAGAACACTTACTGGTTCAACAAGAGGAGGTGGTATCATTGCTCTGATACCCGGAAACGAAGAAGCACAACTGACGACAGCAGAAAATCCCAAATTCTGGTTCTATATGAAACCGGAATCTCTGGGAAAAGTAAAAGAACTGAAATTTGTTTTGAGAGAGGTTGATGGTAAACGGGCTAAACATCTGTATGAAACAACTTTGACACCTGTGAGACAAGAAGGTATTGTGAGTTTAACTGTACCCGTGGATAAAGCATCATTAACAATAGGTAAAAAATATACTTGGACTTTTGACATAATTTACCCTAATGATCTTGGTGTTCCCAACGAAAAACTAGAAGGTAAAATTCAGCGCGTACAAAACGAAGACCTCACTAACCAGATCCAACAAAAAACCCAACCATTAGATCAGGCGATGATTTATGCCAGAGAGGGATTTTGGGACAATGCTCTGAGTATTGTGGCCGATTTACGCTGTCAGCGTCCCAATGATACCCAAGTACAATCAGACTGGGAAGCTTTATTGCAGTCAGTGGGACAAGAGGGACAGGAAAAGTTGGCAGAAAAGTTGGCAAAACAGCCAATATTATCTTGTGGTGCTTCCCAAAACTAAAACTGACGTTAATCTGTTAAGAGATATGTCTTTAACCAACCATCAAGATAGAACCTCTGCAAAAGTGAACAGCAATCATCAAGACCTGAACCTCAAAGAAACACTGGATATCAACCGATATATTCAACAGGCTTATACTTGTTTTGCCCAAGGGGATATTGAGGGAGCGATGGGCAACTTCCAGAATGCGATCGCCCTTTATCCCCATTGTGTCCAAGTTTATACAGAAAGAGCCAATTTCCGGCTGCATCAGTTACAAGATCTAACTGGTGCATTAGAAGATTATACACAAGCTATTTATATCAATCCTCACAACACTCTCTGTTATTTTTGGCGTAGTCAGACTTATTTAGCACTAGGTAATCACCAAAAAGCCATAGAGGATCATAACACAGCTATGAGTCTAGCTCCAGAAGGTACTATTTATCATTTCTTTGACCAAAGTAACTACAAGTCATAGCTGTAGGATTGAGGGTTTGTAACTGTTAAGATAAAATCTACCCAGATGTAGACACAATTACGGGAATGTACACATAATACTGTACAGTTATGTAACCAGTTGGGTCTAGACTTGGGTAGCTCTGGGTAAGTTTTATAGAGCGGAAATCAAGAAGCAAGGTAGCAAGGAGAAAATTGCTTTTTACCTGGGTTTGCGTTACATCCCCAATCTCCTATAAAGTTGCCACAATATTCAACAATTCCTCAACTGACTGATATCTTTGTGTAAAGTCAAGATGCACCATTTTATTAATCACCCCATTCAATGGCTCAGTGGTGTTTGCCAGTTCCCACCAATAATACCAAATCTGTTCACCCGTTTCCGATGTCTGATTAATGATCACCACACCAGTATTGACATCTCGCTGGAAAACTTTGGGATGGACTCCTGTTAAAGCTTGTATGATAATTTTTCCCAAAGCATAAATATCGCTGTTGAGTTTTGGCATACCGCTCATTTGTTCACCAGGTGCATAAGCAGGAGTCCCAATAGTGATAGTTTGATTTTCTTGCTGTTGGGCTTGCATTTGTGGTTGTATTTGTTTGACAGCACCAAAGTCAATGAGAACAATAGAACCACCTGTTTTGCGTCTAATCAAGTTACTGGGTTTGATATCTCGATGAATCACACCATAATTGTGAACAAAGACCAGGACTTGCAATACTTCTTTGAGTATATTCATCGCTTCGGCCTTTGCAAGAGGTACTCCTGGTTTCAACTCATCAGATAAGGAATGACCCTCAATAAATTCCTGAACTAAATAAAATTGCTGATTTTCTTCAAAGAACGCTAATAAGTAGGGTATTTGCGGGTGTTTGCCCAAAGTTTCCAAAATATATGCTTCATTATGAAATAAGCGTCTAAGAACACTTATATATTCTGGGCTTTGGTTAGCAGATCGCATTTGTTTAACCACACATACTGGTTTTCCCGGTCGTTGAATATCTTGAGCTAAGTAAGTAGTACCGAATCCTCCACTACCTAACTTTTCAGTAATGTTGTAACGTTTGTTGAGTAATGTACTTAACGCCAGTTCTTGTCCTGAAGGATAGAGTGCAGGACCCACATTTGTTGCCTGAGTTTGTCTACTGGGTTCTTGCAATTTATAGGCTTGCAACTGAGCAATTAAGTCTTGTTGCTCTTGTACTATTTGCATGACTTTCTCCTGCTCTTGCTGGCTAAAATAGGCACTGTAAGCAAGAACACCAACCGCTGCAACTACTAAGCCCAGTGCTGGAGAAACTACTGGAAACCATCCAGCTTGGAGAAAAATCACAAAATTAGTTCCCAATAAAACGGCTAAAGATCCACCTTCAGCCACTCCCAAAGCTAAAGGATGTCGAATGCGCCATGCTAAAAATCCGCCAACCACAGACCATCCTCCTATCCAGATAAATTCACCCCATCCCGGTAAAAACCAAAACAGACGCTGGTTATTCAAAACTGCACTGAGAATTTGACTGACCATCTGAGCATGAATTTCAACTCCTGCCATCTTCCCTGTATTATTAGCTTTGCCAGTAGTAAATGGGGTGTTAAAAATATCTTTTAAACTCGGTGCAGTCGAACCAATCAAGATAATACGGTCTTTGACTAAATCAGGTTTCACCTGACCAGAAAGTACATCTGTAACAGTTACCTGCTGGGCGATCTGACTTTGAGAACGGTAATTCAAGAGAATTTGATAGCCTTGGGTATCTGCGTTTTGATAACCTCCAGAATGACTTTGCAGAGGTTTAAAAATCACATTACGCAGTTGTAGTTCTTGGTTGTCCGTTATTTGTGCCTGAATACCTCCCCCATCCAAGAATTTAATGGCTAATTGCCAACTCAAGGAGAAAGGGCTTTGACAAAGATTTGACTCATTTGCCTTCACTGATATCAGATTGCGACGAATAGAACCATCAGTATCTTCGACAATATCGCTAAATCCTACTTGTTCTGGTTTTGTTCCTTGTGGGGGTGCGATCCCAGGATTTTTGCTATCAGCGTGTTTACAGACAGGAAAGATGATATCACTGTACTCTAAACGTTCTAGTAATTTTTCATGTCCTGGTTGCACAGGTAAGTCCCGAAAAATATCTAAACCAATGGCACGGGGTTCATATTCTTCCAGTTTGCCCAATAGTTTGTCTAGGACTTCCCCAGGTAAAGGCCAATTCCATTTTTGCAGATCCTCTTCAGTGACAGCAACAATTAATAGCCGCGAATCTGGGCCAGGATCACCCCTCATTTGCATCATCTGGTCATAAACTCTTAACTCTATGTTCTCTAAGACTTGTAGTTTCTGAACTCCCACAATGAAAATTGTGGTGATCGCACTGGAAATAATTACTGGTTGTTTTAATAATTTCTTAAAATTTGCCAACATTTCACTCAACATTTCACTAATCCAGATATTTCATAACATTTAATTATTTTTTAGAATCAATAATGCAATTTATGTGATAAAATTTACAATTTTTATTCTTTAGTTAATTGACAATTGTATATTTTTATATATTTGTGGCAAAAACAGAGGTTAAAAGCAGATAATACGATTATATACTATTTCAATTTCCGTAGAACCTATTCTGCATATACTGGCAATATTAATTACAGTAGTAAAAAACTATGATAGTGACACTTAATGAATTGTCACTATAAGGGTTGCAGATTATGCAAATTTAATCACCACCAGATATCCATTTTTGTTTAACTCTGGAATTATCAACTCAATATCGTGTCACCTCCTGGAAACAGGACACTCAATCAGTGCCAAAGTAAAATTTACCAGAAGCTTATGCTGATTTACTTTTTGCAATTTTTTATTTATCAAAGTCGAGTAGAGCTATGATTCGGGGAATTATTTGCACAAAACCAGAAATTAGCTGTCATGATTTGAGATCATCACATATCCAAGAATTTTGTCAATTACAATCTGAACAGTTAACCAATCAATATCCAATTTTATTAGCTCGTATTGTCTATTATGATTGTTGGTCAAAGAAACATCAAGAAATAATTAATTATTCTGATATCAGTGAAAAAACAGCCAAATTATTGTCATTTATTTTGACATACTTACGCTCAGAGGCATGGTTAATAGACTATCCTGCCGTCGGAGAAATCCATGAATTTAAAATAGAAGAATTGCACTTATTTTCCTATGTATTTCCCATAGGATATAGAAATCAAAAACCAGAATATATACAGATAATTACAGAAAACACCCTTGTAGAAAATGCAAAAAATGAGATAAAGAAATCTGCTATTTTACTGAGCAAATATGCAGACCTATATTTAGACTATGGCAGACAAAAATCAGAAATTAAATTACTAGAACAGGTACTGCATCGAGTCGGACACCAATTGCGAAACTATTTAGGATTAATAGGATTATATGCCAACAATTTATGCTTTAGCTTAAAAGATCAGCCTGAGTATGAACAGGCAAAAATCATCCGTGAAAGTATTGAAGATATAGATATTAATCTCACCGAAATAATTAATTGTGGTCAAGGGGAGAAATTAAGAGTAACTCCACAAGATCTAAGAAATTTAGTATTGGAAACTATCAAATATTTACAACCTTTGATCAATGAAAAACAAGTAAAAATATCAATTCCTGAAACTTCCACAACCTTGTTAATAGACAAATTACAAATTAAGCAAGTTTTTCACAATATACTAAACAATGCTATTTACTTTAGTCCTGAATCAGGAACAATTACCTGTAGCTGGAAGATTTTTCAAGAAGAAGTATTAATCAAAATTTCCGATCAGGGAAAGGGACTATCTTCAGAAGATATACAAAAAATCTTTACCCCCTTTTATACTCGTCGTCCAGGAGGTATAGGACTAGGTTTAACCATCGCCAAAAAAATTATTCTCGACCACCACGGAAACTTGTGGGCGCAAAGTTTATCAGAAGGTGGAGCGCAATTTTGTATCATTTTACCTTGCACCAAGAATATTTAACAGTATGAACAATGGAGTATGAAAAATGGCTTATCGTAATCCTCTGACAACTATCTTGGTAGAAGACAACGAACGTTTTCGCCAAGGTCTACGGACTCTCTTGAGTTTTTATAATAGCAATGGTTCATTGCCTGTAGAAGTAGTCGGTGAAGCTAACTCTTTAGACCAGGCGTTAAAATTGACAGAAGATAAATCACCAGATTTAATATTACTAGATTTGCAACTTCTTGGTAGTGATGGTATTACCGTTTTAGTTTCTCTCAAACAAATTGCTTATCCTGGAAAAGTCCTAGTTTTATCTGCTCACCAAGAAGACGAATGGATTTTTCGAGCTATGCAAGCAGGAGCATCTGGTTATGTGTTTAAAAATCATTTGGCGGCTCAATTATCAGAAGCCATAAACACAGTAACTAAGTCAGAAATTTATCTACCTTCAGAAGTTGCCAGTCGATTTTTCAGATTTTTTCAGACTTATTCAGACTCCTGTGTGCGTGCTTGTCATCAGATGCACTTAACAACAAGAGAGCAAGAAGTTTTATATTGGTTAACTCAAGGAGCTTCCAATGAAGAAATAGCCAAACATTTATATGTCACAGTTGCTACAATTAAGGCTCATCTGACCAGTATTTTTGAAAAATTGAAAGTCAATAGCCGTACTCAAGCGATAGTTACAGCCTTAAAATTAGGACTTGTAACAGTTTAAAGTAGCAGAATAATGTGGTTAATTTACCTGAAAATTGCCGTAGTATGACTATGCCAACGAACATGATAAGTAGTAGTGCAAAATAAATTTTATATTTGGGAGAGGGAACAGGGAACTTTTAAAAGGGAACAGATAAGCAATACAGAGATTTTTGTTTGTTCCAAAAATGTTAAATTAATTTTGCCCAGGTACTTATTAACGTAAGTTGCTAGTTATGCAAGAAAGACAAGAAAATGGGAATTACAAAGAGAGAATTGATTCTTTTTCCTGACTTCTGACTCCTGGGGCAACCACGGTGGGATTGCCCCTACTGACTCCTGACTCCTGCCTTCTTTAATAATATGGAAAGTAATTTTTTAATAAATGCCAGCCTGTCTACTCAAAATCTGACCTTTACACCAGGTACTACTCCTGCTTCTTTTACAGTGACAGTCAACAACGACAGCACTCAATTTGCAAATTTTCAAATAGAAATTACAGCCGCAGGAGAGCAGCGCAATTCAGAATATCGCTGGTATAAACTTGAACCAGAAGTAGCAGCAGCTAAACCACCAGGAGATAGTACAGACTTTCAAGTATTCATTTTTAATACACCAATACCTGGATTTGTAGGTACTGTCAACCTCACCATCACCATTTTTTCACCACAACTAGGACAACAACGCAGACTAACGTTGCGGTTAAAAATCGAGCGAGATAATCAACCCAACGTTTTGAGTTTAGAATTGCCTGTAAGAGAATTTCCAGTTTATCCGCGTCATTCCGTAGACATACCAGTGCGAGTGCGCAACTTAGGTCAACAAATGACAAATGTAATCTTGCGTTTTGTTGGTCTTGATCCAACTTGGTTAATTGGTAATGTAGAAAGACGATTTTCTTTAGATCCAGGAGGCTATAGAGAACTAACTTTTCAATGTCAACCTCCATCTGTAGTTCAAGCACCCTGTCGAACCTATCCATTTACCATTGAAGCCACCAGCAATAATGGTTATCCTGCGAGTATAGCAGGTAATTTACAAGTTTTACCTGTAGGTTTCGTAGATTTTTCTGTTATCAACAAACACCAAACAATTCCCAGTCCAGCTAAATGGTTGCCTGATTGGAAATCAGATACAGCCACCTTTGAATTAATATTCAAAAATGCCAGTAACCTCTACCAAGAAATTAACATTCATCTCCAGGGAAGAGACCAAAGAAAATGCACTTACAACACTATTCCAGAAACAGCCAATTTGCAGCTAGGAGAAACAAATAAAGTTCTCCTCAATGTGAAAACAAAACGTCCGTGGTTGGGATTAGCAAAAACCTTGTTACTAGAAGCCAGAAGCGAATTATTTGATCAACGTTTGGGTACTACAGATCCCGCAACCCAGACTTTAGAATTACAGAGTCTACCTATAATTCCCCCGTGGTTACAGCTAATGATCCTGGGATTAATAGCATTACTTTTAGCATTACTACTGAAACCAGAACCAGTTATGCACATTCGTTCTGTAAATTCAGTAGCTTTTAGCGGTAACGGTTTTTCTGTTATTAGTGGTTCAGATGATTGTACATTAAGATTTTGGAATATTAATCGCAATAGCAACAGTATAGAACCAGGAAAATTTAGCTATCAAGAACAGCCAATAGCTTGTCAAAAACCACAAAAACCTAACGGTTTATTAGCAATTACCAATGACGTTGTATATGTTTCCGACTTCATGCCGGTGGACAATGATATTGTTGCTGTTGGGTTAGATAATGGTATGATTGAACTCAGGAATGTATCTAATCAAGGTAAAAAAAGGGAAGAACTGCAAGATCAACAAGATCAAAAAGCTATAGGTGATAGAGTATTTGATTTAGAATTTACTAAAAATTCACGGTATTTATTTAGTAGTTATGGTAGTGGTAAAATCAGATTATGGTCACGAACATCTGCTAACAGTGAATTTCAGAAACAACCGCAAATCATCGACATCCAAAATCAATTAACATTACCTTTTGAAGCTCGCACTGTAACTCTCAGTCCAGATGATCAAACCCTAGTAATAGGAGGAAACTTTAAGCGTTTTTTATTTGGTTCATTTAATCCCAATCAACCAGATAATCAATTACAAAATTTATCAATGCAAAAATTAGAAGGAAGAAGTAGTACAGGGCGTACAGATTATATTTGGTCGGTGGATTTTGTGCCTAAACCGCAAGGAAAAGAAAAAATTTTAGCCACTGCTGATTCTGCGGGATATATTACTATTTGGGATTTAAATCAATGCCAAACTGTAACAAATGCCAGCCCCCAAAATCCCATTATCGAAGTTAATTGTCAACCATTAGATAATTGGCAAGTGTCAAAAATGCCAGTGCGGACATTAAAATTTAGTGAAGATGGCCGTTTGCTTGTCAGTGGTGGAGATGATGGAAAAGTGATAGTTTGGTATTTAACTCCAGCATATCAACTGGATAAAACCAAAGCAGCAAAAGGTCAAACAATTTACCAAAGCTCAAAGAGAATCAATAGTGTTGACTTGAAAGACAACATGATTGTGAGTGGTGGTGAAGATTTTCAAGTCAAACTACACAGTGTTAGGTAAGGAATTTGATGGTATGTACGCTCAAAACAGTCCATTGGAAATTATTATTAACCCTCCTGGAATTCAATGGGGAATGCCAGGAGATGCGATGGAATTTTATGTTATTGTCATTAATCAGGGAGATCAAAGTGCTGTTGTTGACTTGTATTTTACTTTTAATGATGAATTTAAAAATATTACTAGTGGCTTTACTCCTCCTCAAGCCAGTTTGGGATTAGCGCCCCAACAAACTAGCGACGAAGTTAAATTTGAGTTGCAAATACCTGTTGACGCTAAACCCGGAACTTATGATTATACTTTAGTCGTAGATTCTCCCTTGCATTATCCCCAACATACTCCTATCAACTTTCCCCTGCAACTGAAAGTTCAAATCAAAGAACAAACGATCATTCGCCTTAATGATCCCACTTTTTCACTCAAGCCTAGCAGCAATGCCAATAAACCACTAATTTTAAATCTCAGTCAACCTTTACAAGTAGAAGTAATAGTTGACAATCGCTCTAAATTTGTAGACCGTTTTCGCATCACTTGTCCAGATTTAGATGAAGATTGGTTCACTATTACTTATCCCACAGATGGGTTAGAAGGAGCGGGATTATCACAAGTAGCTGCTCTAGAACTCAACCCTGGTAGTCAGGGTCAAATCTTGCTGACATTTCACCCACCAGGAGACACCTTAGCCGGAATTTATTCCCCGACTATTCGCTTATATTCGGAAAACTCTCCCCAGTTGATACTGTTAGATTTGGTCTATATAGACATTAAGCCAAGTTATATTTTGGATGTCCAGTTGCAAACTATTTTGGCACAGGTCAGCCGTAGTCCTGCCAAATACGAATTATCAATCATTAACCAGGGAAATGTAGTACGCGAATTAATGTTTTACCTGGAAAGTCGAGATGAAGAACAACTGTATACCTATAAATTTGAGCCTCATGAAATCAAATTACTTCCTAGTAAAAGTTCTATATCTAATCTGACAGTTAAACCTAGATATTGGTGGCGAAGACCTTGGTGGGGTGGGGGGTTAGTTGTCAACTTTCAAGCTAAAATTCAAGACCAAAATAATCTGCCTTTACCGAATACTTTACCTCAATTAAGTTTTGTTTGGAAACCCCGTCCTTGGTGGCAATTTTTATTATTAATTTTAATAGGTTTAGGTTTATTCGGTGGTATAGGATTTATGGTTTGGCGGCTTTTAAACCCTGAACCTGTAACAATAAAAGTATTCGACTCCGATAGCCCTACATATATTGAAGGTGAAGCAGTAGCGTTAAATTGGGAGATTCAAAAATATCAAAATTTGCAAAACTTGGAACTGAAAATTAAGGGCAATCAACCAACTCAGAAGATTTACGATTTTAGTAATGGTATTCCTGAAGAACTAATACCTCGTGATTCTGGTATAACACCTCCTTGTAGAGTGTCAAAAGAAGAATTGATTTGTAGCAATTTTCAAACAGGAGTCAAAGCTAAAGGACAGTATAGTTTTGAATTACAAGCATCCTATCGCAAAGGATTGCCAATTTTCTCCAAAGTTGCTAAAACAGATACTAAAATAGTTCAGGTTGAAATTAAAGAAAAACCAATAGCTGAAGTTATAGATTTGAAAACAGATAAACCCCAGTATAAAAAAGGTGAGAATATTAATTTAAGTTGGAAAATTGCTAATCCCTTGCTGCTAAGGGAAATTCAAATAACTGGAAAGGCAGAAGGTGGTACATCTATAGGTAAATTAGGTGTTTATCGTTTTAGACAAGGTAAACTTGTCGATCCGCCTCAACTGCAAAATTTATGTAAACCAATAGAAAATCAACGATTAGAATGTAATAATATACCTATAGACAAATTAAATTCTGGTAAATTCACTTTTGAAATTCAAGCTTTACCCAATAACGGCAGTGATAGAAGTAGTTCTAAAAAGACTGAATCAGTAATTGAAGTATTACCAAAACCATTTAGAATTATCTCTTTTACACTTAATGCTAGTGAACAACCTAATCAGGAGTTAAAAGAAGGAGAAACAGCTACTTTATCTTGGAGAGTAGAGGGAGAAGATATTCAGGTGAAGCTTGATCCATTTGGGAATGTGGAACAAGTTGGTTCACTGAAACTACAAGTTAATCAGGCCTTTCCATCTCCAATTAAACTGCAAGTTTTTGATAAATTGGGTAAGCAGCAACCTCAAGAAAAATCTTTTGCGATCGCAGTTATCCAACCACCCCCACCTCCACCCCCACCTCCTTCCGTTATCCCTACTCCTGATATAATCCCACCTCTATCCGGGTTTTAAAAGTAGTTTTTTAACCTCAACCAAGTTATTATAGTAGTTCCCATGCTCATGAGAACTGTTATATTTTAAACTTAACCAAACAGTATTAACAATGGAGAGATCCCCGATTTCTTCAAGAAGTCTGGGATCTGGGTATTAGGTTTTTGCATCTTATCACACCAGCAATATCTGGAAAGTCACTAAATACCCCATCTATCCCTAAATTAAAAAATAGTTTATATTCCTCTTGAGGGTTGTCTTGACAATCTAAAGGTAAGAAGTAATTTTCATTGCGGAATGTCCAAGCATGAACTAATAAATTTTCTTTATGGGCGTGATTAACTAAGGATGTGGGTGATATTAATTTCCCTTGACTATCTCTGGGAATTATTAAGTTTTTATTGACTCCTATTGCTTGTGCATATTCAGCGATTTTTTTTAATCCTGCTGGTTTGCTTATATGTTGATAGGTGCGGGGATTATCACTCATTACAAAATCATAGGGTTTACCTGAGTCGTTGATTAATTGTACTAAAGGTATATTTGTTTTTTTGGCTAATGCTTTTAAGTTACTAACTTCAAATGATTGAATAAATACTGGTACATGAGTTTTTTCTAAAGCCGTTAATAAGGGTGTTTCTAATTCTAGATCAATTGATTGAAAGTAAGTTGGATGTTTTGTTTCTGGGTAAATCCCAATTTTGCGATTTTTTTCTATACTTTTCTTTTCAGCTAAATCAATGATTTCTTCTAGGGTGGGAATTGTGTAAATTCCATTGTATTTTGTGTTAAAAGAACGTAGTTGGGGAATGCGTTCTTGCGCTCTTAATGTTTTGATTTCTGCTAAGGTAAAATCTTCGGTAAACCAACCTGTTATAATTTCCCCATCAATGATTTTTGTAGTTCGCAAATAAGCAAATTCAGGATGTTCAGCAATATCTGTAGTTGCTGATATTTCATTTTCATGACGTGCAATTAAAACCCCATCTTTGGTAATCACTAAATCTGGTTCAATATAATCAGCACCTAATTCAATTGCTAATTGATATGCTGCTAATGTATGTTCAGGTCGGTATCCACTTGCACCACGATGAGCTATAATAATAGGTAATTGATTTGTGAATGTGGAATCTCTAAAATTGTCCATAAGATAGGGTTTATTATTTTCAATGAATAGGGATAGTAGCTAGTTACTGTTTTCTTAAACAATACTAACAAATACTTACATTTGCTCAAAATTTCCTGTCATCTTTTGGCTTTGTGACAGAATTACAGTAAAATCACTGTATGCTACTAGGATTCAAAACCCAACTCAAAGTTAACAAGCAACAACGACTACTACTGGCGCAACACGCAGGAGT
>NZ_BJCE01000140.1:0-14306 GCF_005402885.1 Sphaerospermopsis reniformis | reverse complement strand
CTACTGTTGTATATGCTATGTTTAAAAAATCACTTATTTCCTGGTAAGTTTTCCCATCATTCATCAACAATAATATTAGTATTTTCTCTCTTACATAAGGATTATCTTGCTCTTTTAGGTGTTTTAAGAGCTTTTCTCTCTGTTCTTGAGACAGATGGTTTTTTGCTGGCATAATTCAGAAGCGATCGCTTAGTTACTTAATTCCCTATTATACAATCTAGCTGCACAACAGCTTATGAAAACTGATTCTATCTTTTATCGCATTTTTCAAACCTTACCTCAATCTTTTTTTGAACTGATTAATTTACCCCCTAGTGAAGCAAATGCTTATGATTTTGCTTCTGTAGAACTCAAACAAACAGCTTTTAGAATTGATGGTGTATTTGTACCTAAAGATAATCAACCAAAAAGAACGATTTATTTTGTAGAGGTGCAATTTCAAAGAGATGAGGATTTTTATTCTCGCTTTTTTTCGGAAATCTTTCTTTATTTACATCTCTATGCTTCCACTACACCCTGGCAAGCTGTGGTTTTATTTGCTAAACGTAGTATAGAACCCACAGAAATAGAACCCTATCGCTATTTATTGGAAAGTCCTTTGGTAAATCGGTTATATTTGGATGAATGGGTAGATGTACAAACATCCTTGGGATTAGGTATCATTAAGTTAGTGGTGGAAAAAGAAAAAGCAGTTCCAGCTTTAGCGAGAACTTTATTATCACAAGCAAAATCAGATTTACCTGATACCCGTCAACAAAGAAATTTGCTAGATTTAATTCAGACAATAGTTTCCTATAAATTACCCCTTCTTAGTCCCCAGGAGTTAGCAAGAATGTTTACTATGAGTGATTTGAAAAACACTAGATATTATCAAGATGTGCGTTATGAATCAGAATTAAATCTGGTGATACGTCAGTTAGAACGTCGGATAGGTGGAATTAATCAAGATTTACAGGTAAAAATTAATAAGTTATCTGTGGAAGATTTGGAAAATCTAGGTTTAGCGTTGTTGGATTTTACCAGTGTTAATGATTTGGTTATTTGGTTAAATAATCAAAATATTGCAGAGGGTTAAATATTAATAGTGGGTTACGTTCCTAACCCACCTGACAACTTTTAATTTAATTGTTTCATCATCACAGATTTATTCAGTTTTACCAATAAATTTTCTCTGTTATCCGTGCCTGGAGTGGTTCAATATTCCATATTTTATAATTTGTCGTAATTTAATAACTTTTGTTTAAACGCTACCAAACACAATAATTTACAAAAAATCACAACAAAACGTAATTTAGTAAATTTTGCAAATAAATATTGGAAATAATTTTCATCTAGCTTATTGACTTTTATTCCTAAAAGTTTTAAATTGATTTACCAGATTAGTTGAAAGTTATTTGCAAAAATACTGAGAAAATTTACTAATGAATAGCAATAAAGTGGGTGTGACTAAAAAGGGCTTATTAGCTGCTAGTGGGGCATTTGCAGCCCTCGCTGGTTTAGTTAGCACCTTGGGCGGAATGCAAGAAGTTGTAGCTAACCCAAATCTCAACCAACAAGCACCACGCTTACTTGCCCAAAGAAGTTCCCAAACTTTAACAATAGTTTTTCCTACTCGAAAGGATGCACCTGATTTGCAAGAAAAGGCTAACAAGGTAGCCAAATTCTTGTCTAAAGAATTGGGAATGCCTGTAAGAGCGCAGTTAGCTGATGATACAGCCGCAGTGGAAGCTTTACGAGCCAACCGTGCTGATGTGGCTTTCTTGAGTAGTCGTCCAGCTTTGAAGGCTGAACAATTAGCAAATGCACGCTTGCACTTAGCGGAAGTTCGTGACAATTATTCCGGGAGATTTACTTACAACTCCATATTTGTTGTTCCCAAAAATAGCCCTCTGCAAACCAGAAATACTGCGAAAGCAACTCTGGAACAGCTACGGGGTAAAAGAATGGCGTTTACTTCTCCTACTTCTGGTTCAGGTTTTATGTTCCCTGTGAGTGAGTTGGTGAAAAACGGTTTTGTACCTGATAAAGACCGTATGGAAGGGTTCTTTGGTCAAATTGCCTACGGCGGTAATTATAGTAAAGCTTTAGAAGCTGTGGTGCGTGGTCAAGCGGATGTGGCAGTAGTATCAGAATATGCCATGTACCCCCCTTATATTTCCAATGAAGACCGGTCTAAGTTACGTGTGCTGCATAAAATTTCTGGTGTTCCTGCTCACGGAGTTGTTTTTGATGATGATATTCGAGCAGATGTTCGGGAAAAAATCATTAACGCCCTACTCAAGTTAAATAGACCAGAAAATAACGAAATGCTCAAGAGCTTGTATAATTCTACAGAGTTAGTGAGAGTCGATCATAATCGTCATCTCAAACCTGTCCGCGAAGCCTTGAAAACTTTGGGAATGGAACCATAATTACAGCAGAAGTCAGGAGTCAGGAGTAAAACTGGCCTTGTACATAAGGTTCAATTGAGATTCTGTAGCTCATTGATCTGCAATCTGCTGTAATTAGGGGTAAGCATTATGCTAAACCCCTATAAAAATTTCTCCTTATATCCAATTAGCTATTATCAATTACTAGCGTGAAACAGATCGAATGTCATAATTTAGAAACGGCTTATTCTACATCTTTAAATCGTCCTATCCTCAACAATATTAATCTTGAGATTGAACAAGGTGAATTTGTGGTTTTGTTGGGTTTGAATGGTGCAGGTAAGTCTACATTATTGCGATCGCTGGTAGGTTTAGTACCATTGGAAAAAGGAGAAATTCACATTAGTGGTTTACAAATTACTCCCCAAACATTGCCGAAAATTCGCCGGGAAATTGGGATGTTGTTTCAAGGTGGTGGTTTAATTCGGCAATTATCAGCTATTGAAAATGTTTTGTGTGGTCGTTTGGGTGTGAGAACAACTAGACAAACTTTATTTGGTTTTCCTCAACGCGATCGCCTTTTGGCAAGAGAATTATTAGGACAATTAGGTTTAAGGGAGCAAATGTATCAAAAAACGGGTCAACTGAGCGGTGGACAACAACAAAGAGTAGCGATCGCCCGTGCTTTAATTCAATCACCACAAATACTTTTAGCTGATGAACCTATCACCGGTTTAGATGTAGTTGCATCCCAACAAGTAATGCAAACTTTATCTCACCTCAACACAGATCAAGGCTTAACTATTATCACAGTATTACATGATTTAGGCATAGCCGCAGAATACGCCCACAGAGCTATAGTTTTAGATGCGGGTCGTGTAGTTTATGACGGAAAATGTGATAACTTGCAAGAAAAATTTTCTCATGTTATAAGCGTGTAAAAATCTAGATTCACCCCAATAACTTTATAATTAATGTTTAATTTTTGCTGATAACATTTTTGTTTTAATCCTGTAAATCCTTAAATCCTGTACTTCGACTTACTTCGACTGCGCCCTTCGACACCGCCCTTCGACACCGCTCAGGACAGGCTCAGGACAGGCTCAGGACAAGTCGCTCAGTAACAAGACATCCTGATTCTGACAAATTGCCCAATTAGCAACTTACATTATTATTGATTTTATTTTTATATTCTCAAATCAAAATTACGAGTCATGAAAAAAATGAAAAAATCCTTTAATTCTAAATTTCTTCACCATTACTCTTGGCTAATTAATATAGTGATTGTATTAGTAATGGTAGTAGCTTATATTTGGGCTTTGCAAGGTTTAAAAGTAGACTCTGCACTATTAAAAGATAGCTGGCCTTATATTATAGATTTTATTAGTCGCTTATTTCCACCAGATTGGAAAGTGGTAGATATAGCAATTAAAGGATTAATTGAAACCGTGCAAATGTCCTTATGGGGAACTTCTCTTGGTGCTATTATTTCCCTACCAATAGCGATCGCCAGTGCTAATAATATCGCTCCCTTATGGTTACGTTGGTTAGCAAATTTACTGCAAAATGCCGTTCGTTCTGTTCCCTCAATTATTCTCGGTTTAATATTTGTAGCAGCTACCGGTTTAGGCGCTCCCGCAGGAACGTTAGCTTTATCCATCTACACTATTGGTTATCTTGCTAAATTTTATCAACAAGCTATTGAAGCTGTAGATGCTCGTTCTTTAGAATCTTTACAGGTAATTGGTGCATCAAGAATTCAAGTAGTTCAATATGGAATAATACCCCAAGTTTTACCCTTGGGATTAGGCTATACTTTGTGGATGTTTGAGTACAATATCCGTGCTGCTTCCGTACTCGGTGTAGTTGGTGCAGGAGGAATAGGTTTTCAGTTAAAAAGTTATATAGATGGTTTTGAATACAACAAAGCTACAACCATGATGTTAGTGTTATTAGTAGTAGTAACAGTAATTGATGTTATTAGTAGTAAATTACGGCGTTATTTAGATTCAATGTAAAAATTCAGGATGTCCAGGATTTGAGTACAAGATGTGATTTATCGGTTATTTGTTGGTGCTGAATGTTGTATTATTCTGAATAATCATAAACAAAAAAAACTCAACTTCCTAACAACCATGTTTAAGAAATAATGAACCACGAAGACACGAAGGAAGCGAAGGAAGAAGATTATAAGCTGGGTTTAAGATCCCCGACTTCTTTAAGAAGTCGGGGATCTGCCTGATACCGCTTTACTTGTAAATGTGCTAGGTTATTTAAAACACAGTGTCTAACTTTTTCAGACTTTTTCAGAAAAGTGATACTCCTGTGTTGTTTAATGACAAAGCTTACAACAATCTAAGACTTGCTAAGGGTGAAATACAGCAAAATTAGTCATGTATATATTTGTACTTGATAACACTATAGTTTTCCAATTTAACGAAGTAGAAAATTATCTGCGTTTATCTGCGTACCCTTCGGGAAGCAAGCTACAATTATTACTACTTGTACCTCACTTAAATAGAAATCGCTGTAATATAGATGTTATAATAAAAATCAACAAGGAAATAAAAACTACCCATGATTACTGGAATTAAACAAAAAGCAACCGTTGGTAAAAATGGCAAAATTGAATTACCTACAACTGAGTTACCAGAGGGAACAATTGTAGAAGTAATTGTATTGTCATCTCCTCTATCTGTAAAGAAAAAAATATTAACTGCTCGTGAGTTACTTGATTCGAGTTTGATAGGTTTATGGGAAAAAAGGGACGATATTCCAGATAGTCTTGTTTACGCTCGTCAGTTACGTGAACAGTCCCAAAGGAGAGATTATGATTCTCCTAGATAGTGATATTGTGATTGACTTTCTGCGTAAATATTCACCTGCAATTATTTGGTTAAGTTCTTTAGGAGATGAAGAAATTGCTTTACCTGGTTATGTAGCAATGGAATTGATGCAAGGATGTAAGAATTAGTTGGAATTGCAGGAAATTCGCAAATTTATTAATAATGTTGAAGTAATTTGGGCAACACCTGAAACTTGTGATCAAGCATTAGAAGTATTTGCAAATTATCATCTTAGTCATAATTTGGGATTAATTGATGCTTTAATTGGTCAAACATCAATCGCTTTCGGTTTATCATTACATACATTTAATGTTAAGCATTATGCTGTTATTCCAGGTTTAATCACAGTCCAACCTTATAAAAGATTATAGAATTATTAACTATTGTCTGAATCAGGATATCCAGGATTTGAGGATGTACAGGATGTAATTTATCAGTTATCTGTTGGTGCTGAATGTTGTAATATCTGAATCAGGATAAACAAAAAAATCCCCAAATTCCCACTAACAATCATTAAATAATATCCTGTAAATCCTTTAATCCTGGACATCCTGATTCAGACAAAAAAATCCCCAACTTCCGACAAACCAATTCTTGATTATTGATTAATCTGTAAGTTTCCTAGTTTAAGAAATGATGAACCACGAAGACACGAAGGAAGCAAAGGAAGAAGATTATAAATGGCGATCGCCCATTCTCCTAACTAATAAAATCATCCGATGATCTTCACCATTAGGATGAAGGAATAATAAGCCGGAGATTGGGAATATCGAGAAAGTCTTTGATGTTGTGAGTAAGTAGCGGTAAGTCATAGCGTAAAGCTGTTGCAGCAATCCAAGCATCTTGTGGAGATATTGGTCGTCCTGCACTTTGTCGCTTGGCACGAATATACGCCCATTCTCGACAAAGTGATTGATCAACTGGAATAATTAAGTAGTTAGATAGGTATTGTTCTAGTTGTGTGAAACGACTATCTCCCCATTTACGCAAAATTGCCCACTGAAACAGTTCAGCTACGGTCATGAATGACATTGCTAATTGTTGACCAGTTAAATAAGGTAAGTAAGGGTCGGCATAATCACTACCTTTGAAGATGAAAGAAGCGATATCAGTATCAATGAGGTAAAAGCTCATGGCGTTGCGTTAAATCACTTCTTGGCGTTGTTGTCGTAGGAAGATGAGAAAATCTTCGATGGAGTCTTCTTCAGGCCAAAAGTCAGCAGCAAGATGTTTGAGGTTATCTACGGTGATAGGGGTCTGTGTGGCAAGTAGTTCCTTGAGTGTGGTATCTTGCCAAAACTGATGACTGAGATTTTTAAGATCGTTTTCAGAGTTTGAGAATGAATTGCTTTGGGTAAAAATTTGCAACAGTTGTTGACGTTCTGTAGATGATAGCTGTTGGATAGCAGCGATCGCATTTTCGAGTCGTGAAGTCATAGTGCTGTTTTGTTTATATGATTCTATATTTATTTAAACTCAAGGGCGATCGCTCTCCCAACTTATGCCTGAATAGTGATCGCTCGCAACTACTCTAATGTTAGGAGATCGCCACCTCAATCGCTCAGACAACTTATGTATTTATTTTTTATCACTAGCACTAAATGGTGAAACAAGTATGTAAACGAAATTTAAAACCAGGTGAGAGAACCTGCATTCTTTGTTAAGATTCATCATTTTGTGTCATCTAGGGGAGAAAATTCGCACAAAATCAGAGTTTTCTACTAAAAAACTCTTATTACCGAAAATAATTGAAGTTACAAACGGCTATATTAGCCGTGACAAACTTCAGGAAAACACGCTTTAAAGGAGCTTATTTTACCAAATCATCCCCAAATTCAAAACAAAACCCTTTAAAACATCTTCCCCCGAAACCGTAGCAGGAGAATCTAAAACCTCAACCTCTTTTCCTTGTCTATAAATCTCAACTTGACGAGATTTACGATTAATTAATATCCCCAAACGCACACCATTATCTATATACTCTCTCATCTTTTCTTGTGTAGTCTTCAAACTATCACTAGGAGAAAGTAACTCAATTACAAAATCAGGACAAATAGGAGGAAACTTTTGTTTTTCCTCATCAGTTAAAGCATTCCATCTTTCTAACTTGATCCAAGAAGCATCAGGAGAACGATCTGCACCATTTGGTAACTTAAAACAAGTAGAAGAATCAAAAGCTATCCCAGTACCATCAATATCAGTCCAATTCATTAATTGTTGAGTGATTCTACCATTACGATTTCCCGTTTCTCCTCCCGTTGGTGGCATAATTATTAACTCTCCATTTGCATTTCTTTCAAATCTCAATTCCCGGTTGTTTTGACATAGTTGAAAAAACTGCTCATCAGTCATTTCTATTACTGATTCTAAATTAACAGTTAAAGCATTCATGGTCATATCCTCATTGAAAAATAAGGCTGTAATTTTAACTATCTCATATCATATTATATACGATTAATTTAATTTTTTTTATATAGATTATTTAACAGAGAAAATAACGATGTACACAAAAACTCTCTTACCTCTGTGGTTCATTCCTATACCAACTACATAATCATTCAACAACCATATAGTTAAATAACCAACTATTTATGTAAATAGAAATTACAAACATCTGAGAAAACCTTGCTAAATTGTTAAGATTTATCAATAATGATTACGTTTTTTATATCATTTTGTTTCAGTTCAGGGAGAAAACCCCCACTGACACAGAGTTTTCTGGTACAAAACTCTTAATTGCCGAAGAAAATGGAAGAAATGAACTTCCAGTAGAGAACACGCCTCAAAGGAGCTTATCTGAATGTTCACCCAGGTCAAGTCCACAATTAGACATATTGCACCTGACGACCTACGCGGACGCAATCTGATTAAAGTCGTTTATGTTGTGCTTGAGTCTCAATATCAAAGTTCTTTATCTCAAGCAGTACGGGAAATTAACGCCAACCATCCCAGCGTGGCCATTGAAATTAGTGGTTACTTAATTGAGGAACTGCGCGACTCGGAAAACTATGAAGATTTTAAACGCGATATAGCTAGTGCTAATATATTCATCGCTTCCCTGATATTTATTGAAGACTTAGCGCAGAAACTCGTCGCAGCAGTCGAACCCCACCGGGATAACTTCGATGTAGCGGTTGTGTTCCCCTCCATGCCTGAAGTTATGCGCCTTAACAAAATGGGTAGCTTCTCCTTGGCACAGTTGGGACAATCTAAGAGCGTTATTGCCAACTTCATGAAGAAGCGTAAAGAGAAATCTGGCGCTGGTTTCCAAGATGGAATGTTAAAGCTCTTGCGTACCCTTCCCCAAGTGCTGAAATTCCTCCCCATTGAAAAAGCGCAAGATGCGCGTAACTTCATGCTGAGTTTTCAGTATTGGTTAGGTGGTTCAGCAGAAAACCTGGAAAACTTCCTGCTGATGCTGGCTGATAAATACGTCTTAAAAGGTGAAGATAAACAAAAACTAGCTGCTGCTGAATATCAAGCACCAGTAGTTTATCCCGACATGGGTATTTGGCATCCTTTAGCGCCAAATATGTTTGAAGATGTACGAGAATATCTAAACTGGTATTCTGTCCGCAGAGACATTTCTCGAAATATCAAAGATCCCCTCGCACCATGTGTAGGTTTGGTTTTACAACGAACTCACCTAGTTACTGGAGATGATGCACATTATGTAGCAATTGTCCAGGAATTAGAATCATTAGGTGCAAAAGTTCTCCCTGTGTTTGCTGGTGGTTTGGATTTCTCTAAACCTGTAGATGCTTATTTCTACGAACCTACAACCAGATTACCCTTAGTTGATGCGGTTGTTTCCTTAACCGGTTTTGCTTTAGTGGGTGGACCTGCAAGACAAGACCATCCCAAAGCTATTGAAGCATTAAAAAAATTAAACCGTCCTTACATGGTAGCCTTGCCTTTGGTGTTCCAAACCACCGAAGAATGGTTAGATAGCGATTTGGGGTTACATCCTATTCAAGTGGCTTTACAGATTGCTATACCTGAACTAGATGGAGCAATTGAGCCTATTATCCTATCCGGTAAAGATGGGGCAACAGGTAGAGCGATCGCCCTCCAAGACCGGGTAGAAATTGTTGCTCAACGTGCCTTAAAATGGGCTAGTCTGCGTCGCAAACCCAAATTAATCAAAAAAGTAGCCATCACCGTTTTCAGCTTCCCCCCCGATAAAGGAAACGTAGGAACTGCGGCATATTTAGACGTATTTGGTTCTATCCATGAAGTTCTCAAAGGACTGAGAAACAACGGTTACGATGTGCGGGACATCCCGGAAACCGCCCAAGAGTTGATGGAACAAGTCATCCACGACGCACAAGCACAGTACGCAAGTCCTGAACTCAACATTGCTTACAAAATGTCAGTCCCCGAATATGAAGCACTGACACCGTACTCCCAACGCTTAGAAGAAAACTGGGGTCCACCACCAGGAAACTTAAACAGTGATGGACAAAACTTGCTCGTATACGGTAAGCATTTTGGTAACGTCTTCATCGGTGTGCAACCCACCTTCGGCTATGAAGGCGACCCCATGCGCTTATTATTCTCCCGTTCCGCTAGTCCTCATCATGGCTTCGCCGCTTTCTATACTTATTTAGAAAGAATTTGGGGTGCTGATGCCGTTTTACATTTTGGTACACACGGCTCATTAGAGTTTATGCCTGGTAAACAGATGGGGATGTCTGGAGATTGTTACCCAGATCAATTAATTGGCACAATTCCCAACCTGTATTATTACGCAGCGAATAACCCCAGTGAAGCGACTATTGCTAAACGTCGCAGTTATGCAGAAACAATTTCTTACTTAACTCCACCTGCGGAAAATGCTGGTTTATACAAAGGTTTGAAAGAACTCAGTGAGTTAATTGGTTCTTACCAAACTTTGAAAGACAGCGGCCGGGGAGTTTCCATTGTGAATGCGATCGTTGACAAATGCCGCATTGTTAACTTAGATAAAGATATTGACCTGCCAGAAACCGACGCAAAAGATATGTCCTCTGAAGAACGGGATAATATCGTCGGGATTGTTTATCGCAAGTTGATGGAAATTGAATCTCGCTTATTACCTTGCGGTTTGCATATCATCGGTAAACCACCTTCTGCGGAAGAGGCGATCGCCACTTTAGTGAATATTGCCAGTTTAGATCGGCAAGAAGACGGTATACTTGGTTTACCCTCCATCATTGCTAACAGCTTAGGCCGCAACATTGAAGAAATCTACCGCAACAGCGACAAAGGCATTTTAGCCGATGTGCAATTATTACAAGACATTACAATGGCTACCCGTGCGGCTGTAGCGGCTTTAGTACAAGAACAAATTGATGCAGAAGGTCGAGTTTCCTTAGTATCCAAGTTGAACTTCTTTAACATGGGTAAAAAAGAACCTTGGGTAGAATCGCTGTATCAGTCAGGTTTTAATAACGTGGATACATCTGCATTAAAACCCTTGTTTGAGTATTTGGAATTTTGCTTAAAACAAGTATGTGCAGATAACGAACTTGGCGGTTTATTGCAAGGTTTGGAAGGTGAATATATTTTACCCGGACCCGGTGGCGACCCCATCCGTAATCCTGATGTATTGCCCACAGGTAAAAATATACACGCTTTAGATCCCCAATCTATTCCTACCACTGCGGCGGTACAATCGGCGAAAATTGTCGTTGATAGGCTGTTAGAACGCAACAAGTCCGAAAATGGTGGAAACTGGCCGGAAACCATCGCCTGTGTCCTCTGGGGTACAGATAACATCAAAACCTACGGGGAATCCCTGGCACAAATTATGTGGATGGTGGGAGTACGTCCTGTTCCCGATTCTTTAGGACGGGTGAACAAGTTAGAATTGATACCCTTGGAAGAATTGGGTCGTCCTAGAATTGACGTTGTAATTAACTGTTCTGGTGTCTTCCGTGATCTGTTCATTAACCAGATGAACTTACTGGACCAAGGTGTAAAAATGGCTGCTGAAGCTGATGAACCCTTAGAAATGAACTTTGTGCGGAAACACGCACTGCAACAAGCAGAGGAAATGGGAATAAATCTGCGTCAAGCTGCAACCCGTGTTTTCTCTAATGCTTCTGGTTCTTATTCTTCTAATATCAACTTAGCGGTGGAGAATAGCACTTGGGATAGTGAAGCAGAGTTGCAAGAAATGTATTTGAAACGCAAATCTTTCTCTTTCAATTCTGATAACCCAGGGGTAATGGATGAGTCACGGCAGATTTTTGAAACTACTTTGAAAACTGCTGATGCAACTTTCCAAAATCTGGATTCTTCGGAAATCAGTTTAACTGATGTTTCCCATTATTTCGACTCTGACCCAACAAAATTAGTTGCAAGTCTGCGTACAGATGGTAAGAAACCTGCATCTTACATTGCAGATACAACTACCGCGAATGCACAGGTAAGAAGTTTATCGGAAACTGTGCGTTTGGATGCGCGGACGAAGTTGTTAAACCCCAAATGGTATGAGGGGATGTTGTCTCACGGTTATGAAGGTGTGCGGGAACTTTCTAAGCGGTTGGTAAATACTACTGGTTGGAGTGCTACTGCTGGTGCTGTAGATAACTGGGTTTATGAGGAGACAAATGAGACGTTTATTAAAGACGAGGAAATGCAGAAACGTCTGATGAATTTGAATCCGCATTCTTTCCGCAAGATTGTTTCTACTTTGTTGGAAGTCAATGGTCGCGGTTATTGGGAGACAAGTGAGGAGAATTTAGATCGGTTGAGGGAGTTGTATCAGGAGGTGGAAAATCGGATTGAAGGTATAGAATAATCATCATCTGATGTTGTAAAGACGTTGCCTTAATTTTGTAGAGACGTTACATGGAACGTCTCTACAAGTTATCATTAGGCATCCTTTATTTTTTGAACAAAAGTCCAATCAGAGATACTGGTACAACAACTATTCCCCATAAAATAAATATAAAAACTATACCCAGTCCACTACCAGCAGCGTAAGCATCACTGCTTGAGATCATATTTGTGTCTAGTCCACCAACTCCTGCAAAAAGGCAGTAACCACAGAATATAGTCCACAGAATAACAATGCCTCGAATCATAATTTTCTCCTTAAGCCGTTTCTAATTGCTTTTTGATTTGATTACTCAGTAATTTAGCATATAATATGCAATATGCAACAAGTCTAGGTAATGTAATCGCTTGTTTGGGGATGTGAGGAATGCGATCGCTGTTTTGGGGTTTGGAGGGGGTGCGATCGCGTTTAGGGATGTGCAGGAAGCGCGTTAGCGGTAGCTTACCGAAGGTATCGCTTTTTGGGGTTTGAGGATGTGCGATCGTTGTTTGGAGGATGTAGGGAGAGCGATCGCTTTTTGGGGGATGTGGAGGTGCGATCGTTGTTTTGGGAATTTGGGGAGTGCGATCGCGTAACTGTAGGTAGAAATTTTGTATAATTCACATAATGACATAAAATTCAAAGATAAATGATTCAAACATTTAAAAATAAGTCTTTAGAAAATCTGTTTAAAGAAAATTTTAATAAAGGAGTTCCCGCAAACCTAGAAAAGAAAATTAGAATTAGATTAGAAGTTATAGACTCAGCTTTAATTGTAGATGATATTAGATTACCAGGATATGATTTACATGAATTAAAAGGAGATAGAAAAGGAACTTGGTCAATTAAGGTATCAGGAAACTGGCGAATAACTTTTAAATTTGAAGATGGTGATGCTTATGATGTCAATTTAGAAGATTACCATTAATGTTGTGTTAAGATAGTAGTAAATAGTTGAAAACTGTTAAATAAATTTCACCAAGCTATTAAGGAGTATTAATTATGAATAATTGGCAAAATATTACTGAAGATAGATTAGCAAGACCAATACATCCAGGTGAAGTAATTGCAGATATTTTAGATGATTTAGAAGTTAATTATCACGATTTTGCCGAAGTTTTAGGAATATCTCATCAAACAATTCAGGAAATTATTAATGGTGAAAAATCCATTACTGTAGATATTGCCATTCGTTTGGGTAAAGCGTTAGGAAATGGACCGAGATTGTGGTTAAATCTTCAGCAAAAGGTTGATGTTTGGGATGCTTTGCAAAGTCATCAGGAAGAATATAATAAGGTTATGACTTTGGTTTAGAAAAAATGATGTTTTAAAGGGGTTTGTTTTGAATTTGGGGATGATTTAGTAATTTATGTTTTAGTAAAAGAAGTAATTTTTTAAATATAGGCACTGTGTAAAATATGAAACCTAAAAATTACTTAGCCTTGACATTTAGTTTAAGTTTAGCTGTGCTAAATTGTGAAATTTTACCAGCTTATGCACTGCCAGGACAAAATATAAAAACAGTAATTAAATGGTCTCGAAATCATGCAAAAATTACACCTTTAACTTCTGTTAAAAAGCTAGAAGAAGGTTATCCAGACTATAGTAGTAAAACTTCTTTTAAAAAATATTCTGTTAGCTTTGATGTTTGGATAAACTCAAAAGGTATTGTGACTGAACAAATGATAGATGCTAGAAACCATGAAAATAATCGTATAAATTTAGAGTTTACGAAAAACAATAATAATGGTTTACAGTTAATTAATATGATATATGGTCAAACTATTGTTAATGACTATCAGAATGCTAAATATGTTGACATGGTAAAAATTGGTGGACTAGGACTTATTAAATTTTATAGAGGAAAAAAATATGCTTATGAAATTTGGGGAGATGGAGGTTCTCATCAATTTACAATTATTCCACTAAAGGATTTAGTAAGTAGGATTGACAATTGGAAACGACAGCAGTAATAATTCATGGTATAGATTCATTAAATAAGACAATTATCTTTAATAGTAATATGCTATATCCTAGAACATTTTCAGAGTTAGAGTTTATCAAACAGCTTAAACAACTTGAAGCTGTTCAATTTCAACTAAAACAGAATAATATACTCGGAGCTAGAATAGCCCTTTTTTTACTAGATAGTTTAGCAGATATAGCAATCCTATTTGAGTTGTGAATAAATGGTATAATTATACTACTATGGTGAATACAGCTTACAAAGATGAAAAATTTTTTACTAGAACAACAACAAAAAGCTCAAGAAATAGCAATTTTAAA
>NZ_BJCE01000139.1:0-14365 GCF_005402885.1 Sphaerospermopsis reniformis | reverse complement strand
AAAAGTGTGCATTTTTGGGGATTTCAAGAGATGGCAAAGAAATTTTCAAATCTCCTCCTGACTCCTGACTCCTGACTCCTGACTCCTATGCCCTCACGGAAAGACTTTCTCAGCAACCCCTAATTAGCAATCAGTAATCAGCCAACTGCATAAATAGTAGTTAATCTCAAGAAGGTTTCCTTTTTTCTCGCCTTGGTTATACCCCTAAACACCGATTTTTTTGTTAGTATTCAAAAAAACCTATTCACACAATTGCAAGTTGTTTGTAAGCACATCGGACAATTTGTAATCAAAAAAGGAAACAAGCAACTGAGGTTGAATGACTGATTATTTCCCAAGAAATTTACCATTAGAATCTGTTCCACTGACCAAAACAACAGTGAACACCTCAATGGCGGAAACTGATAATCTGAGCGAAAAATTAGCTATAACCATAGCTGAAGCTGGATCAGAACGCAAAGCAGGTGAGATTTTATTGCTGAAAGTAGCAGATGTCTCCTACCTGTCTGATTACTTTGTGATGATGACAGGCTACTCTAGGGTACAAGTCAGAGCGATCGCCGCAGCAATAGAAGAGAAAGTGGAAACGAACCTGCAACGTCGTCCGTTAAGGACAGAAGGAAAAGCTGAGGGGAGTTGGGTGCTGCAAGACTATGGAGATGTGATTGTTCACATTATGATGCCCAAGGAACGAGAGTTTTATAATTTAGAAGCATTCTGGATTCATGCCGAACGCATTTCACTGCCAAACTCTGATCAGGTTGAGGATAAACCAAGATGATGAGATCATCGGTTTCTAACTGCCCAGTTCCCACAGAACAACAACCACTCAATGAGTACGAAGAATTAAAAAATTCCTGGCTATTTCGGGATACTACCTTAAGCTGGCGTAATTATCTCACCAAGATTTTTTGGATTTGGAGTTGGTCATGGCTGGTTGCAGGTCCAGTAGCCGCTGCCAGCTTTCCTCCACAAAAGCATATAGTTCATTTTATTCTCTGTGGATCTGCCGCTGCTAGTGTGGGAGTAGTGCTGATATTGGTGCGGTTGTATTTGGGTTGGTTCTATGTGCGCGATCGCCTTTATAGTTCCACAGTCTTCTATGAAGAATCAGGCTGGTATGACGGCCAAACCTGGACAAAACCCCAGGAGGTCATTGTCCGCGATCGCCTCATTGTCTCTTACGAAATTAAACCTATTCTCCAACGCTTGCAAATTACCTTTGCCGCCTTGGCTTTAATGTATCTTATTGGTACTATAGTTTGGCATTTGTTTTGACAATGGGAAAACGAACACAAGCCACAGCACTGGAAGTCCGGTTACTGCGGGAAGGTATTATCGAATCTAGGCATATAGTCCAGGCTGTAGTCAGCGACGACCGGGGACGAGTTCTATCTGTTGCTGGCAACGCCGAAACCGCTGCCTTTGTCCGTTCAGCCCTCAAACCATTTCAGGCATTAGCTGTCACCAGTACAGGCACACTGGAACGGTATGATTTGAGCGATCGTGACTTAGCCATCATTACCAGTTCCCACAAAGGCAGCATGGAACAGGTACGACAAGTATTTAACATCCTCTGGCGGGCTGACCTTGACCCCAGCGCCTTGCAATGTCCAGTTCCAGAAGGTAAACGCAGCACCCTAGAATACAACTGCTCTGGTAAACACGCTGGAATGTTAGCAGTTTGTCAGCAACGCCATTGGCCTTTAAATAACTATTTGGATCGTAAACACCCAGTCCAGCAGTTAATTCTCTCCAAGGTAGCAGAATTATTGAGAATGCCAGCAGCCGAATTTATCGGTGTTCATGACGACTGCGGCGCTCCCACATATCTGATGCAACTCGGTCACATGGCATCTTTATATGCTGTACTCGCCTCCAGCAATAACTTAGATATGGAACGCATTGTCCGCGCCATGAATCACCATCCGACTATGGTGGCTGGAAAAGGTGAATTTGACACAGAACTGATGCGCTTAAATCCGGGTGAACTGGTCAGTAAATCAGGTGCGGAAGGAGTACAGTGCATTGGCCGACTTGGTGAAGGGATGGGACTAGCTATCAAAGTTATGGATGGAGCTAAACGGGCAAAATATGCCGTAGCTATTCATGTACTTCAACAAATGGGTTGGATTAGTCCCAGCGTTGCCCAAAGCCTGTCCGAGAAATTCATGAACTTGGGGAAATACAAGCGTTTAGAGGTAATTGGAGAATTATCGCTTTTGTAGTTGACAAACTCTTGACTATGAGTTATATTAAAAAAGTCAAGAGACGAAAGCGACGCGGGATAGAGCAGCCTGGTAGCTCGTCGGGCTCATAACCCGAAGGTCAGTGGTTCAAATCCACTTCCCGCCACCAAATTAAAAACGAGACTCTATGAAGTTTTAAAGCTTTATAGGGTCTTGTTTTTTATAAGGAAATCCAGCGAACCAAAACCACTGAGAGAAAGTATCGAAGTTTGGCATTGATAAATCCGAAAAATTTACAGGTAAAGGCTTTTAGCTATTTTGACTTGTACTGAGCGACTTGTACTGAGCGACTTGTACTGAGCCTGTCCTGAGCCTGTCCTGAGCCTGTCCTGAGCGCAGTCGAAGGGCGCAGTCGAAGGGCGGTGTCGAAGGGCGCAGTCGAAGGGCGCAGTCGAAGTAAGCCGAAGTGCTTTCAAAAAGTGCCAGCTTTTATGAGGTGGCAAGTGAAAAACCTTGCACTTAATTCCTACTTCAAGAAAAAATCGTTCCTATCCAACTCTTAAAACTGTCACCGTGGCGTAGCAACTGTCACCTGTCAAAAACTTAGGTTAGGGTGGGGAATGTGGGCTGTAAAGCAATATCCCTAAATTTCTCTTGCAATTTTTCCCAAGTCATACCTGCTAAACTGGGTAAAACAATGTGAGCATTTCCCACCCTTTCCGGTGGTCCCATACCCACCGCCCACATACCTGCGGCTAAAGCTGCATCTATACCTGCGGCTGCATCTTCAAATACTACACATTGCTGGGGAGGCAGTCCTAACTGCTGGGCTGCAAATAAAAATAAATCTGGTGCGGGTTTGGGTTTATGTACACTATAACCATCAGCGATCGCATCCAGTTTATCACTAATTCCCAGCTTTTCAACCACTACATGAGCATTTTTACTCGCTGAACCCAGAGCTATTTTTAACCCAGCTTGACGCAAATCATCCAACAAAGAAACCGCACCCGGTAACAAATTATCAGGAGTGATATTTTCAATCAATTCCACATAGTAATCGTTTTTACGCTCCATCATCTCCTGGATCTGTGTATCAGAATATCGCCTATTACCAATAATTAACATCAGGGAAGCACGGCGAGAAATTCCCCGTAACGCCTCATTAGCTTGACGGCTAAAAAGTATACCTTCCTCATCCGCTAACCTCTGCCAAGCTTGATAGTGATATTCAGCCGTATCCGTTAACACACCATCTAAATCAAAAATCACACCTTGAATATTAGTAGCAGATGTTTTCCCAGTCCCTTTTTCCCGGTGTAAATCAAAATCATGCCATTTGCCACGCCAGTATAATTTAAACTTTAAGCGTGTCCAACCAGGAGGTAAATGGGGATGAGCTACGGGCTGATTATTTGTAAATTGAATACCTCCAAAACCAAAAACTACCGCTTGCCAAACGCCTCCTGCACTAGCACCGTGAATACCTTCATTCGCATTCCCCCGGATATCTTCCAAATCCACCATCGCCGCTTGCATAAATCGTTCATAAGCTTTCTGGGTTTTCCCTAAATCTGCGGCTAATATCGCGTGAATAGCTGGAGCCAGGGAAGAACCATAAGTAATATCCGTGCGGGGTGCGTAATAATTCCAATTTACTTCTAAATTTTTTCTACTGTAAGGAAATTCCGCAGATTCCCGCATGAGATAAAGTATCATTAAAACATCAGGTTGTTTCAGAACTTGGTGTTTATTTGCACCTTCAATACCTAAAATGGCTTGCATTGACTTGTGGCGCGGTTCGTAGTCTGCTAAGTTAATATCATCTAACTGGAAAAATCCCTCACATTGCTCAACTAATCCCGTTTCTGGGTCGTAGGGAATCCAGATTTTGTTAATGATTTCTTGCCAATGGTTTCTGATTTCGTCAGTCAGGTGCAATTTCTGCTCTAGTGCCTCAGCGTATTCCGGGAAATTACGCCTTAATAGGTTATTAACTATACCAGCTTTTTCTAAATGCCATTGAACTATCCGATTAGTAAAACTATTGTTATGTACTAATTCATGGTATTCATCTGCACCTATAACACTACGTATTTCATAGCGTTGAGTGTGAGAATTAAATTCAACGCGACTTGACCAGAAAATTGCGGTATCTAGAATTATCTCTGCACCATAATCTCTCAGCCATTCATCGTCCCCAGTCACTCGCCAATAGTACCATACAGCATAGGGAATAACTGAGCTAATATGAATTTCGCGATCGCGGCACCAAATACGCACATCCTCAGCATAATAATCACTCGGTAGCGCCCAGCGTGGTGTTACTTCATCCCCAGTCACCGCACTTTCCCAAGCGTACATTGCCCCTTGGTATCCATAATGAATCGCTTTCCGCCGCGCCCCATCTAAAGTATGATAGCGATAAGTAAGTAAATTCCGAGCTAGTGCTGGTTGAGTAAAAGTAAAAAATGGCAGAATAAAAATTTCCGTATCCCAAAAAATATGGCCGTGATAACCAAACCCAGACAAGGTTTTTGCGGGAATACTCACTCTGTCATCATCACGGGGAGCAGCAATGAGCAATTGAAATAAATTATAACGCACAGCAAAAGCGGCTTTACTATCTCCTTCAATGAGAATGTCGCTTTGTTGCCAAACCTCAGCCCAAGCTTGTTCATTCGCATCACGAAGAGTTATATAATCTGGTAACTGGGCGAGTTTTGACTGTGCGGCTAACACTGGTTGATCAACATCACGCGAGGTAAAAACAGTAACGAGTTTTTCTACGGTTACGGTTTGCTGTGGTTCAGAGAAAAAAGTGGCGCTGATGCTAGGATAACCTGGTGCGGTATTGATTTGCATAGCCGCTTCAATGCCTGAAATGGTCATTTTTGCAGCCATCCCGATATCAATATGGGAGTAACGGGTGCGACTGTGTAACCAAAAACCTTGGTCAAATTTCCCTTGATCTAGTCCTTCCCAGTGATTGAAACCTTTATTTTCTGGGTAGCCATTGATACTAGATTGTATTTCAATTAATCCATGAAAATCTACTGTGGTTAACTGGCAACGTTGCCCTAATACATGATGATCCGCTAAACTAGCAAAGCGTTCAAAGCTGATATCTATGGTTTTTCCTGTGGGACTGCGCCAACGTAGAGAACGGCTAATAACGCCTTGACGCAGGTCGAGTTCACGGTTGTACTGCAATATTGTACCTTGATCGAGACGAAAGCGTTCGCCATCAATCATCACTATCAATGGTAGCCAGTCTGGACAGTTGGCTAGTTCGGTATAAACTACGGGAACATCGTCATAAACACCGTGAATTAATGTAGCAGGTAATGCACGGGGATAGCTTTCTTCAAAGCTGCCTCTTGTGCCTAAATAACCGTTACCAATGGTGAAAATTGTTTCTCTAGCGTGTAATTTTTCAGGATTAAACTGGTTTTCTATTAATATCCAGTCTGTGTAGATGAAATCTTGTTGTTTTTCCATTTTTATTATTAAATATTACTAAATGAATGGATTTTTTCACGCAGAGGCGCAGAGGCGCGGAGGGAGAAAAAAGAGAGATATAGGGAGCATCCCCGTTGTGTAGTTTTTTTTATCTAACGATTGACAATTATCTTCGGCTTGTATCTTCGGCTTGATATGATTGAACCGCAAAGGACGCAAAGTACACAAAGGTAAGAGAGTTTCAGAGAGTTGTTGGTGTGGCTACGTTGATTTTTTTAAGAATTTTAGATTTCAGGTTTTTAAATGGGAAGGTATTGTTTTTGTGGTTGTGCGTGGGGGATAATTTTTTCTGCTCTTGGTTTATAAATGAGATAAAATAATGTTTCCATATATCTATCTCTGGCTTCGTTGTCTTCTGGGGCAATCAAGTTCCAAAAACTAAACATTTTAGCTAAGACTAATAATTGTTCATTGTGTAATTTCCAGTTGTATTTATTGCGAATTCTTTGAATCATCCATTGTGAAGTTTCTTGCCAATATTCTGGGTGGGATTCACATTTATCTAAAAAGTTGATAATTGTTTTCGCTGTACCTGCTAAATCTGTGGGATTGAGATGAAATCCATTTTGCCAATCTTCGATAATTTCTAATGCTCCACCAAATTTAGTGGCGAATGTTGGTAAACCAGAAATCATTGCTTCTAAAATGCTGCGGCCAAAGGCTTCATAAAGGGCAAAATGAACATAAATTCCTTGTTTATCGGCAATTATGCGATAAGCTTCACCGATTTTATTGCTAGGTAAGCGCATTCCTAACCAACGGATTTTACTTTGTAGAGTATACTGGTTAATAATATTGTGTAGTTTTTGGATTTCCTCTGCTTCTTCTAAGTTTGTGGCTTCGTCGGCATATAATTTGCTGGTTAATAAAATTAGGTGACATCGTGATTGTAATTCGTTACTTTTACCAAAACATTCCACTAACCCAGTCAGGTTTTTAATTGAGGTAATGGGTGCAACTGCAAAAATCGGTCTTTTGTTAATATCGTCTAATTTACCGAAAATGTGATCATCTTCTTGGTGAAATAATAGGTTTTGAATGTGTTGGCTTTCTTGAGGATTTCTTTTTTCTGTTTGGTTATAGGGAAAAAAGAATGTTTCACTGACTCCCGGAGCAACCATATTAAATTTTGGATTGAATAAATCAATGCCATCAATTACATGATATAATTCGGGCATTGTAAAACATTTGTAAGATTCATATTGCCCCATTGTGTCTGGTGTACCGACAATTTCTTGATAGGTTGAAGCAATGATAAAATCTGCTGCATTCATGCTAATTAAGTCTGCTGTAAATTGGGCAGAAAAGTGATATTTTTCTTCTAATTCTTGCCAATATAAGTTACTGAATAGGTTTTTCGGTTTTTCTAGGGAATGGGCTATATTACATTGAGTGACTTTTAAACTCCGGGCAAGGATAAAAGCAACTAAGTTACCATCGCTGTAGTTACCAATAATCAAATTTGGTTTACCTTGAAATTGCTCTAATAGTTCTTTTTCTGCATCTTGAGCAAATTTTTCTAAATAAGACCAAATTTCAAATTTGGAAATCCAGTTATTGGTAATTTCTGAATCAGAATTTGTGAAAGGAACTCGCAAAATCCAAGCGTTTTCTGTGTTGTTAACTTTTTCTAATCGCAGGTCACAAAATGTTCCTTGACAGTTGGGAATCAGGCGAGTCAGAATAATTACATGAGGTTTGATACCCAAGCAGTCCAGACCAGCAAGTTTAATTTCTTCTTGTAGTTTGTTTTCTAAGCTGCGTGCTTGTTCAAGGACGTAAATAACTTGACCTAATGTTTCTTCTCTTCCTAAAACGTCTTCTTGCGCTACCCAACCATGTATAGAAACAAGAACAACTCGAAAAACTGCGGGTATACGCGATACAAAGGCTTCCAGGAGGGAAGGTTGGGGGGTGTCGATGAGTCTTTGTAAGAGTTCTAGAGTTTCTTTGAATCGCGCTACATTGTTACCCCAACCAGCTTCAAAACCCAGTTGTTGCAGTTGAAAGCGAAATTCTGGGTAGGGTTGGTGAGGGGGAAGTTCGCTTAAAAAAGTAATGGCTGGTTTAATTTGTTTGGCAAACTGAATACCAGAACGAATGCGATCGCCAATTAACAACCGCATACCATTGTATTGTATTGCCTGTAATGCTTGAAACAATTTATCTAACCAATATTGGGGATCAGTAACAAATTGATTGCAGAGATAATGGTTAAGGAAAGTCAAACCTTGACCAATATTTCGGGGATCGCTAGTTCTTGGAGATGCTTGGTAAAATGGGTGCAGATCAATTTCTAGAATGTGAGATTGGTAACGATTGACTAAGCGATCGCTCACATCTAAAAATTCTTTAGGAGTTATTAAATCAAACTGAGTAAAATCTGAGGTTAGTTTCCATACTTCTTGACTAGCAATTCTCGGTCTAACTACAAACCAAGTATTTTCCCTTTCCAAAATTATTTCATGGGTGTAGTTAATAAGTGTTCCTAAAGAAGAAGAATGGTAAAAATAAGCCGGTTTTTGAGATTGATGACAATAATCTGCAAAAGCTTGCAAAATTTCATTTCTTAAAAAGTAACGTTGATCCTTAGTATCTAAAGTACAGAGAAACTGACGAATTTCAGTTTTTTCTTCACTGTTTAAAATAGCCTGAAATAATTCATACATAGGGAATTACCCAAATATAACACCCACAACCTCATTTTTCTCACCTTAAAAACCATCGTTTTAAAAGATGGGTTGGGTAAGGTGCATTTTCTCTGCGATTATAAATAAATTGTAAAAATTATCGCGTCTAACTCTGGTGTGAAACCATAAAGTAATTCCTGAGATAGAGAACAATATATTTAGTTAGATTTCTGAGTATTAGTTATCCAAAACCCAGGAAAATAATAACCTTAAATCAGACCATAGTCACCTTTTAGCTAACTAGCACAAAACGTTATTTGATTCAATAGCTGCTAATTGCACTTTTGTAAACGCCTTGTGTGACACTATTTAAATAGGCATTTAAACAAGATACAAAAAATGCCATCCATTATAATTTCTTTATATAAAAATTGCCAACTTGGCTAAAATGACCGAAAAAAAAGAGTATTCTGCATATCAGAGATTGTTTGTGTTTCCTATTTTTTCTAATCACACAATTGACTGAGGTATTAACATAAATAACTTTTGATAACCTTAATGATTTAAGCATAGGCTACAGACCACTTGAGACCGCAGCTAATGTAAACCAAAAACTACAAATTTTATCAGGGCTAGTCATGAATTACCGAGTTTCTTCTTCTCCAGCTACCTTTGAGAATGTTATTACTCCTGACGAATTAAATCAGATTATTGAAGCGATTGCGGATGGGAGATATTCCTGGGCTTGTGTGTTGATTTTGCGTTTTATTGGCTATAATCCACTGCATTATATACCCCAGCGAACTTATAGCAGAATCATGAAAGAAAATAGCCAAGTGGTCACAACATCAACATCTACAACTAAACAGAAATTGCAATCTGTCAATAATGATCATCGGGGAACTTCATCTCAAACTTTCAACAATAACTAAGTAGGGGCAAACCCCCTGTGGTTGCCCTCTTGAGGCAGGAGGCAGGAAGCAGAAGTTATTAATTTTGACTTTTGATTTTTGACTTAATTCTATCCCTGTTCCCTGTTTCCTGTTCCCTATCAGTTTAGCATACTAAGTACGGTAGAGCCAAAAATTTTTGTTAATAATAATTTTTATGTTAGGCTAACTAACTATAGCAGGTCTAAATTAATAGTTTTTTGCCACACCTGCTCAAAGGCAATTCCCTGTTTAGTAGAAATATATAATAATACTATAGCTGCTGAACGTTTGGAATTATCACAATGTATCAACAGTGGTTTAGGGAGTTCCCTAATAACTTGAAAAATATGGTTTGCTGCTGGATGTGTGAGATTTGCAATTTTGGTAGGCAGATTAATATAGGATAATCCTAAAAGTTGACTTTTTTCCTGTTCATGTTGCCAGAAGCTTGGTTCATCTGAAAAACATAGATTTAGCACAGACTTATAACCATCATCAGCCAGTTGTTGTAGTTGATCTGGTGTAATTTGTCCACTTATTGCTAAATCCTGATTAATCTTTCTGACAATATTAATTGGCAGCACATTGTCAATCATAGTTTTTGGTGGAAATAATAATATTTTTGATGCCAACTCTATCTCCAACTAGGTATGAAAATTTAATGTAGGAATTTCCTAGACCCTTATTGTACAAATATTAACTGCTATCTATTCATAATCATTCAGCCATCGGTTTCCGTCGGTTTACTTCTGTACCTAAAATATTTAAATACAAAGATTGAAAAGAAACAGATGCAGATAACATTCCTGAAATTAAAATTTCTGAATCTCTGTTATTGCTGCTATTGGCTGATTACTGATTACTGATAGCTGAATGTTTACATCTAGTCATTAATCTACTCTTAACTTACAGCTAGAATTTGAGGAAGTTGTGAGGGTAGTTGACACTCTGCGTCCTCAAGGAGATTTACAGCAGATTGCAGATCAATGAGGTACAGAATCTAAATTGAAACCTATACACCAAGCTAGTTTTACTCCTGACTCCTGCTGTATATAGTTTTGTTAAACCCTCAAATATGAGTTTTCCTCACAAGTTCCTCAAATTTTCAGTTTAGTTTCAAGGTAGACACCAGGATACTGGAAACTAGGTAATGGGTACTGGGTACTGCTTACTGGGTACAATTTATTTCCACAACTTATTCCCTTTTACGAATTACCCAGAGTTGAGAAATTCTCAAAGGTTAATTAATATGAAAACCAGAACGTATGCCACCATAGACGGTAATGAAGCGGTTGCCAGAGTAGCCTATCCACTCAATGAAGTTATTGCTATTTATCCCATTACACCATCTTCACCGATGGCAGAATGGTCTGATGCTTGGATGAGTGAACATAAACCGAATATTTGGGGAACTGTTCCCACAGTGGTACAGTTGCAAAGTGAAGGGGGGGTTGCTGGTGCGGTACATGGTGCATTACAAACCGGTTCACTGACTACCACATTTACCGCATCTCAGGGATTAATGTTAATGATCCCGAATATGTACAAAATTGCTGGTGAACTGACACCTACAGTATTTCATATTGCAGCGCGATCGCTTGCAGCCCAAGCATTATCAATTTTCGGTGATCATAGCGATGTCATGGCTACTAGAAGTTCTGGTTTTGCCATGTTATGCGCTGCATCTGTGCAAGAAGCTCAAGATTTTGCCGTTATTTCCACCCGTGCAAGTTTAGAATCTCGCATTCCTTTCTTACACTTTTTTGATGGTTTTCGCACCTCCCACGAAGTAGATAAAGTAGAAACATTAACAACAGAAGATTTACAAAAAATCATCCCCATAGAATTAGTTATAGCCCATCGTTCACGGGCATTAACTCCTGATAATCCAGTATTAAGAGGAACAGCCCAAAATCCCGATGTTTACTTTCAAGCACGGGAAACAGTGAACCCATTTTATTTAGCTTGCCCAGATATCACTCAAAAGGTAATGGATCAATTCGCCGAAATTACAGGGCGAGAATATAAACTATTTGAATATCATGGAGATCCCCAAGCGGAAAGAATTATTATCCTTATGGGTTCTGGTTGTGAAACAGTCCATGAAACTGTAGATTATCTTAACAAACAAGGGGAAAAAGTTGGTCTAATCAAAGTTAGATTATATCGCCCTTTTGACACCCAAAGATTTATTGATACTTTACCAAAAACCACCCAAAGTATTGCAGTTTTAGATCGGACAAAAGAACCAGGTGCAACAGGTGAACCTCTTTATACAGATGTTGTGACTGCAATTCAAGAAGCAAATCCAAAATCTAAAATCCAAAATCTAAAATTGATTCTTGGTGGGCGTTACGGGTTATCTTCTAAAGAATTTACACCCGCAATGGTAAAAGCTGTATTTGATAATTTGACTGTGGAAACACCAAAGAATCATTTTACAGTTGGGATTAACGATGATGTTACCCATACTAGCCTAGAATATGACCCCGAATTTAACATTGAATCTGATAGCATAGTGAGGGCAATATTCTATGGTTTAGGTGCAGATGGTACAGTCGGGGCAAACAAAAATTCCATCAAAATTATTGGTGAAGAAACTGATAATTATGCCCAAGGTTACTTTGTTTACGACTCTAAAAAATCTGGTTCTGTTACAGTTTCCCATTTGCGGTTTGGACCTCAACAAATTCGTTCTACCTATTTAATCACCAAAGCCAACTTCGTCGCTTGTCATCAATGGGAGTTTGTAGAAAAATTCCCCATGTTGAAAGATATCGTTCCTGGTGGTACATTCCTGCTTAATTCACTTTATGACAAAGATGAAGTTTGGGATAAATTACCTGCTTCCATGCAAGCAGAGATCATTAACAAAAATCTCAAATTGTATGTGATTAACGCCTACAAAGTCGCACGGGAAGCGGGAATGGGCGGACATATTAACACAGTAATGCAAACTTGTTTCTTTGCTGTTTCCGGTGTTTTACCCAGAGAAGAAGCCATATCACAAATTAAAAAATCCATCCGTAAAACCTACGGGAAAAAAGGTGAAGAAATCGTCCAAATGAACATCCAAGCAGTTGATAAAACCTTGGATAACTTGTATGAAATCACCACCAAAGAAAAAACTACCCAATCACCAATCACCAGTCCCCAATCACCAATACCCGATTATGCACCTGTATTTGTGCGTGATGTTTTAGGGAAAATAATTGCCCGTGAAGGTGATGATTTACCAGTGAGTGCATTACCTTGTGATGGTTCATATCCTACAGGTACATCAAAATGGGAAAAACGCAATATTGCCCAAGAAATTCCTGTTTGGGACCCCAACGTTTGTATTCAATGTGGTAAATGTGTGATGGTATGTCCACACAGCGTTATCCGCAGTAAAGTTTATGAACCTGAACAATTAGAAAATGCCCCTGCAACCTTCAAGAGTGCAAATGCAAAAGAACATGATTGGCATGATTTAAAATTTACCATTCAAGTAGCAGCAGAAGATTGTACAGGTTGTGCTTTATGTGTAGATGTATGTCCAGCGAAAAATAAAGCCGAACCTAAGAAAAAAGCCATTAATATGGCAGAACAAAGACCATTAAGAGAACCAGAACGGGAAAACTGGGATTTCTTCTTAAATTTACCCAATCCAGACCGCCGCAATTTGAAGTTGAATAGAATTAATCAACAACAAATGCAAGAACCGTTATTTGAGTTCTCTGGTGCTTGTGGAGGATGTGGAGAAACACCGTATATTAAGTTAGTAACTCAACTATTTGGCGATCGCATGATCGTGGCTAATGCTACCGGTTGTTCATCCATCTATGGCGGTAACTTACCTACCACACCTTGGACAACAAATGCAGAAGGTAGAGGTCCAGCTTGGTCTAATAGTTTATTTGAAGATAACGCCGAATTTGGTTTAGGTTTCCGCGTTTCTATTGATAAACAAGCGGAAATGGCAGCCTATTTACTCCAACAACTTGCACCCCAAATAGGCGACAATTTAGTTACCCCAATTCTTAATTCTGAACAAAAAGACGAAGCGGATATTTACGAACAACGAGAACGGGTATCTATTCTCAAACATAAATTAGATGAATTGTTGAATAATCCCGATTTCACAAATCTCAAATCTCAAATCCAAAATCTAAAATCCTTGGCTGATTATTTAGTGAAAAAGAGTGTTTGGATTATAGGTGGTGATGGTTGGGCGTATGATATTGGTTACGGAGGATTAGATCATGTAATTGCTAGTGGTCGCAATGTGAATATTCTGGTATTAGACACAGAAGTTTATTCTAACACTGGCGGTCAAATGTCCAAATCTACCCCTAAAGGTGCAGTCGCAAAATTTGCCGCCGGTGGTAAACCAGCAGCTAAAAAAGACTTAGGTTTAATAGCTATGACCTATGGTAATGTTTATGTTGCTAGTGTGGCTATGGGTGCAAGAGATGAACACACATTAAAAGCTTTCTTAGAAGCAGAAGCTTATGATGGACCATCAATAATTATTGCCTACAGTCATTGTGTAGCTCATGGTATTAATATGGCTACAGGAATGCAAAATCAAAAAGCTGCTGTAGACTCTGGACGCTGGTTATTGTATCGTTATAATCCAAATCGTGCAGAACAAGGACAAAACCCATTACAACTTGATTCTCGTACTCCTAGAATACCAGTTGAAAATTCCATGTACATGGAAAATCGGTTCAAGATGTTAACCAAAATTGACCCAGAAAGGGCAAAAGAATTATTGCAAGAAGCCCAAGAAGATGTTAATAGTCGTTGGCAAATGTATCAATATTTAGCCGCCAGAAAGTTACAAGAAACTCAACATCAAGAAACTGAAAGTAAGCCTGGTGAAAATCCTCACCCACAACCAGAATCAAATAGTAACCATAAGGGTGTAACAACATCCAACCGTTAAAAAAGATGGGTGATGGGGTGATGGGGGAAGTTAACCACCCAATCACCAATCACCAATCACCAATCACCAATCACCAATCACCAATCACCAAAATTATAAAATTAACTTCAACATATCACGGATCAGAATTAAAATCACCTCTTGTACCTTCCACTCCTCCCC
>NZ_BJCE01000138.1:0-14535 GCF_005402885.1 Sphaerospermopsis reniformis | reverse complement strand
ACTCATCTAAGGAAGCTGCTTCCCATATTGGGTAGAAGTGTAAACCGATAGCGTTAGAGGAAGGAACAACTGCACCAGAGATGATGTTGTTTCCGTAGATTAATGAACCTGCAACGGGTTCACGGATGCCGTCGATGTCAACGGGAGGAGCAGCGATAAATGCGATGATGAAGCAAGTGGTTGCTGCTAACAGGGTGGGGATCATTAATACACCGAACCAGCCGATGTAAAGGCGGTTGTTGGTGCTGGTGATAAATTCACAGAAACGATCCCATACGTTGGCGCTTTGGCGCTGTTGAATGGTTGCGGTCATGTTTTTATGATTGCTCTGTTTATAATATCGGCGAGTTGTTTTTCTCACCTCTGCACAAATCATAAACTGTGTATTTAGTTTTGTAAAGAGAATCAAAATTAGTTTTGTTTATAACTTTTATAGATTTTTCTAATGTAGTGGCGTTGACAGAAATGATCATGGGACGGGCAAGATGCCTATCCCATAGGATTGGTAGATGATTGATAGGTGAAGATCAACCAGGAGGCCATGCCATAGGACGACCGCCTAAGATGTGTATGTGTAGGTGATAGACGGTTTGACCGCCATCGTTACCAGTGTTCATGACTACGCGATAACCGTTTTCTAGTCCTGCTTGGGCGGCGACTTTTTGGACTGTTAATAATAGATGTCCTAATAATGCTTGATCTTCCGGTTGGGCGGTAGCTATGTTAACTATGGGTTTTTTGGGAATGACAAGGATGTGAACTGGTGCTTGGGGGTTAACATCTGTAAAGGCTAAAGCCAAATCATCCTCATAAACGATGTTTGCGGGGATTTCCCGACGGATGATTTTACCGAAAATGGTATCTTTGGTTTCACTCATGCGGTTTTACCTAGTATATCTGTTAGAGATTTTAGGGGATAGTTGGGTGAGGTGGCGATCGCTTACCGTGGGTATCGCTTTTTTGCAGAGAAAAAGTTAAGCTGTTGTGTAATCAGTGCATCTATAGCTTTATTACCAAACCTGCGGATGTCAGTACCAAACGTTTAATTAGTCTCGCACCCAACAACTAGGTAAAATGGGTAACACAAATCCCGGATGTAGTTGCTAAAGAAATACTCAATTCTGAATTTCAGTGGATTAGTAGAGAAAGTGATGTACTTATCCGCGCTGAGAGTCAAGAATACAGAAAATTTCTGGTTCTTAATGAACTGCAATTGCGGTATAAACCAGAAATGCCTCGAAGAATGCGAGCTTATGCAGGACTAGCTGAGGAAAAATATCAATTACCCACCTATCCTGTACTCATTAACATTCTGAAAACAGGTAATGAAGAAATACCAACTCGATATCAGTCAAATATTGCTGGTTTGGAGGTGCGTCAAGATTACCGAGTAATTAATCTTTGGGAAGTAGATGTTAAAATTGCCTTAGAACAACCTTTACCTTCTCTACTGCCTTTTGTACCAATTCTCAAAGGTGGTGAAGATGAAACTATAATTCGGGAAGCATTGCGTTTATTAAAAGCCGATGAACAGTTAAATCAATTAGAAACAGTTCTGGCTTTTTTGCTACTTTTGTATTAGATAGTGCCTTAGTTCAAGAAATCATGAGGTGGGATATGGCTGTTTTACGTGAATCACCTTGGTATCAGGAAATATTGAAACAAGGGGAACAAAGAGGAGAAGAAAGAATCTCAAGTATTGAATTATCTTTAGAAGTGAAATTTGGCAATGAAGGATTAAAGTTTATGCCGAAAATATCAGAAATATCGGATTTTGAAACATTAAAAATAATTCAACGTTCAATTCTCACAGTTGAAAGTTTAGAGGAATTAAGACTGATCATGGAAAACTTGTAATCATAAATTACTCAAAAAGTGAATTGAGAATCAAGTAATGCGTAAAGAACAATAAAGATCAATATTGCTCAAATATTACCAGCTTGAAAAATCTGTTTAGCAGTCAAATTCAAATCTGGAAAAGTTGGTGATATTATCTTTTCATCATTTCTAAACTGCCTTACTTGATACTCACCATCAATCAATAAATGAATAGATATAGTAGGTTGTTTAGGACTACCTATATAACGAATACCTCCTAAAGCTAAATAATCAATAATCCAATATTCAGGAATGCCAATTTCTTCATAATCTCGTAATTTAGTTAAGTAGTCATCACGCCAATTAGTGCTGACAACCTCAATAATTAAGGGAATAGAAGCAGCTTGAGTTACAGTTGATTGTTTTTGCCAAAGAGGTTCATTGACTAAATTAGTCCGGTTTAATAATAGAATATCTGGTAAATAACCTGATTCGCTTTCAGGTGGTTTGACTAATGCTTGTTTAGGAATGGAATAAGGAAGATTTAATCTATCAAATTCTACAGTTATTTTTCTAGCTGTAAAACCTATGATATCTTCATGTAGTCCTGTTGGTTGTGACATTTCCACAATTACTCCATTATGCAGTTCATAGCGTTCTCCATCTGGTTTCCAATCTGCAAATTCTGCAAAGGTTACTGGTTTTTGTAAAACTTGAACCATGATTTATATACCTTAACTTCACCGTTATGGATGATTTAATTATACTTGATAGAAAATGAATTGTCCCAACTATCAACACCAGGGCATCACATCATCTAACCGCAGTTGCAGGGAGAGTAAAAGAGGCTTAACGGGTAAGGCGGTTAAACAGCTTGTTTCATAAGGGATAGAGCCTGAAAGCCCCGTTGAAAAAAGAGGCATTGAGAGGTATTTATGTGTTAAGTAACTTTATTTACTTATTTCGGAATATGTGTAAATGTTTATTTGTAATCAATGCAGCTAAATAAAGTATTTTCAGCATCTTCATGGATATCCATAGCTTGTATAATAAATTTTCTCAATTCCCAATAAAATCAGTATTTATATTGATGTATGCGGGGGGGTGAATGCTAACATACACTGAGAAAAAATCATCCACCAAAAGACATATTTTCTCAACCTAATATTTTTTTGTAACCAGGAAACTTAAACCATGATTCGTCGTTTTGCTTTAGCTTCCGCCATCTTAATCACTGCCGGTTCTGCCGCTCCAGCAATGGCAGGTACAGCAACAAGTGATATAAATGTCTCAGCTACTGTTATTAGTAACTGCAGTATTTCTACGACTCCACTTGCATTTGGCGATTATGATCCACTCGTTACTCATGCCACCACTCACTTAGATGCAACAGCAACTGTAACTACAACTTGCAGTAATGGTAGGGGAACGTATATTAGGTTAGGACAAGGCGCAAATGCTGCAACTGGGTCTACTAATGCCTCCCCAGGGCGTAGGCTTAAGAATTCTGGTAATGGATATATCAATTATAACATTTACCAGAATTCAGCACGCACTACAAATTGGGGAAATACTGTTGATACTAGTCCGAACGTTACTGGAACTGGTAGTGCACAAGTTACTACTATTTACGGTAGAATCCCAGCTGGACAAGCTGCTGATGCCACTACTTACTCTGATACTGTAGTAGCTACAGTCGAATGGTAATCCACAAGATACTACTACTATTTATGGTAGAATCCCATCTGGACAAACTGCTTTTGCCGGTTCATACTCTGATGCTGTAGTAGCTCAAATCAATTGTTAAGAGAATTTAATACTTAGATGCCCGAATTCTTGAAGAAGTCGGGTAACTGTAACAGCTACTGTTACTTACTAAGCCCTGATCATCCAAAAGACATCTGGTAAAAATTACACAAGCGATATCCGTAACCCACGACGCAAAATTTTGGTGCGTTACGTTTCTGTCCTAACGCACCCTGCAAATAAGGTTAATTCTCGTGTTTACCCTCAGTTCCCGCTTAAAATTACTGCTGTTTCCCAGCCTATTTCTGGGCTTATGTTTTAAAACATCCCAAGCCAACGCAAGTAATTATAACGTTAGTCCCATTAATGTTGTTCTTTCTCCCAGAGTTTCCACTGCTCTGCTGAAATTACGTAATCAGGATACCAGTGCTGCCAGCTTTCAATTCAAAGTATTCAAATGGGAACAAAATGCCCAAGGAGAAGACAAACTCACTCCTACTGAAGATATTATTCTGTTTCCATCTCTACTTTCCGTAGAATCCCAGGGAGAACGGCAAATTAGACTCGGTTCTAAAGTTCCCATTAATACTGTCGAAAAAACTTACCGATTGATTGTGGAAGAACTACCGACAAAAACCAGTCAACCCACCCAGAATGCCATCCAAGTCTTAACTAATTTAAGTATTCCTATTTTTCTACAACCGAGCCAAATCAACCAGTCAGGAAAAATGGGACAACTAGCAATCAAAAAAGGTAATTTATCTTTTGAGATTAATAATACTGGTAATGTCAATCTTCGTCCACAGCAAATAACAGTGCAAGGACTAAGTGCCACAGGGGAAAAAATCATTGAAACTGCTGTTAATAGTTGGTATATTTTAGCGGGTAATACTAAATCCTACAGTGTAGGATTACCACCCAAGGAAAAATGTAATGGGGTCAAGAAACTGGTAGTGGAAGTCAAAACTGCAAAAACCACCTTTAAAGAAACCCTAGATACTCCCCAGGGCGCTTGTGCTGCTGCTTACCCCCCTTAGTCCCCCTCACAGGGGTAGGTTTTTAATATGATTTGTGAAGGCAAGACCACCGAAGACAAGGAAGGCTTGTCCTGAGCGTAGTCGAAGGGATGGACTAGGAAGATTTTATACGGACAATGGTTTTTTGACGGACTATTTTTGTGACTAAGAATACAGACTTTGTACTGTTTTCCTCCCTTGTCACCTTGTCCACCTTGTCTTGCCCTCATGACAATGTAAAATACCTACCCTTGTAAGGGGTTAGGGTGGGGTTAATTTCAAAATGCTTACAAAGTCGCTCTCAGTTGCATCGTGTCCTGGTAATTTCCCGCCGGCACATTTTGCCCCGCCGGAATCTTAATATAAAGATTGACATTACTGGCTGAACCCGTACCAGTCAATGACAAAGCAGTGTTATCGGTGTTCCCCCAAATTATTGTCCTAGATTCATCTTGATATAATTCATACAATAGATAATTTCCGTCACCATCAGTCATGCGGCGCACGGGGTTAGTGTCTGTGGAGCCAGTAGAGGCATTTTGTCCTTGTCCCAGGGTAATTTTCCCAGTAATACCACTCGGTAAAGTGATAGCGATTGGTAATGTTACCATTGCCGGAGTAGACGGATCAATTACGTTTTCAACTGGTATTGGCACAGGATCAACAGGTGGGGTAATCGTGATACTAGGAACTACGGAAGCAGAAACATTCAAATTAGCATTTGCACTACCTGCCATTGCGGGAGCAGTGGAACTGGCTATAAGCAGCAAAACAGTTAATAAGGAAGGGCGCACTTTCATGGTTTGATGTCTGGTTTGATGTCTGGTTTGATGTCTGGTTTTATGTCTGGTTTGATGTCTGTAAATAATGGCTGGTGGTTGCTGTTGGTTTCGGGTTGGAGTTTTGTAGTCTGTTCTGAGGTTGCTGCACAAGAACAAAATGCAATTTTGGAACTGACAGTTAATCAGGTAGCTAAAGAAGCAATTTTTGTGATTTTACGCCCCAAGGATGTTCTTGTTAGTCTTCCTGATTTAGAAAAAGCCGGGTTAGAAAGTTTCGCTGGTAGTCGAGAAACTATTAATAATGAAATTTATGTTTCTCTGACTTCCTTAGCTCCCCAGGTCAGCTATATTTTTGATGAAAAAGCCTTAACTTTAAGTATAACAGCCCAACCAGAATTATTAAAGAGTAACTCATTTAATTTAGGTCGCCAGTCACCCCAAAATATTACTTATAGTCAAAACACTAGTATTTTCTTTAATTATGCTTTTAATTTACCTGTTGACGTTGAAAAATTCAACTTCAACAATTATACATTTTTTGGAGAATCAGGATTAAGCATTAATAAAAGTTTACTTTATAGCAGTTTTTCCCGCAAAACTGACGGTTCTTGGCTGCGAGGTTTAACAAATTTCACCTTAGACAATCCCCAAAAAATGACTAAATGGGTAATTGGTGATTCCTTTGTCAGTGCCGGCGATTTAGGGGGAGGAATGTTTATGGCTGGTGTAAGTAATTCACGGGATTTTGGACTAAATCCTAATGTCATTCAACAACCAACTTTTAGTTTATCTGGTGTAGCCTTAACACCTTCCAAAGTAGAGGTTTTTGTTAATGGACAAAGAGTAAATCAAACAGAAGTACCCCCCGGTCGCTTTCAATTTGATAATTTACTCCTACCCTCCGGTAGTGGTTCTACAAAAGTTGTAATTCGTGATGCTTTGGGTCGAGAACAGGTAATTACTTCACCTTTTTATTTTGCTCCAGGGTTACTAAAACCCGGTTTATCTGACTACAGTTTTAATTTAGGTTTACGGCGATTTAAACTAGACTCTGATAATTTTAATTATGGTTCTCCGGCTTTTCTCGGTCGCTATCGTCAGGGTATCACCAACTCCCTGACCCTGGGCGGGCGCTTGGAGGTTGCTAGTAATTTAATTAGTGGTGGTTCTAGTCTAACCACTAGCCTACCCTTTGGGGCTTTAGGACTATCCCTAGCCGTCAGTAGTGAATCAGGAATACCGGGGGCTGCGGCTGCCCTCACTTATAGCTATTCTGGTCGTAATATCGGTTTTGGTGGTTCGGTGCGGCTGTTGAGTGACCGATATGCTAATTTAAGTTTGACAGCATTAGATGACAGAGCCAAGTTAGAAAATAATGCTTTTATTTCTATATCTCCTACCCGTAATTTAAGCTTAGGTTTGCAGTATGCGTCCTCTGACTTCCGTGATAAAGGACACAGTAACCGCCTGGCTCTCACCAGTAGTTTGCGTCTTAATTCCAGTGCAGATTTATCTATCAATCTCAGCCAGTCTAACCAACCTACACAACCAACTACAAATGAACTATTTATCGGGTTCAATTATACTTTAGGTAATGCGAGGGCTAGTATTAATCGGCAAAATACCAATGGTAAAACTGCAATTAACTCAACTGTATCCGTACAGAAATCTCCACCGGCTGGTAATGGCTTGGGCTACCGTCTTCAGGTTAACCCCAACGGGGAAAAAATTCCCGGCAATGGTAGTATTCAGTATCGCGCTCCCTTTGGCGTTTATGAGTTAAACCTCAACCGCAATAATGGTAAAAATAGTGGTTCTGTTAATGTTTCTGGTAGTATTATCGGCATAGGAAATAGTGTTTTTCTTGCTCCTCCCGTTACCCAAAGCTTTGCACTGATAAAAGTTCCAGGGGTAAGGGGTGTGCGTGGTTACAGTAATAATCAGGAAGTTGGACGCACTGATTCTCAGGGTAATTTAATAATTACTAATCTGCGCCCTTATAATGGGAATAATTTGAAAATCCAAGATGAGGATATTCCTTTAAACTACAAAATTGATGCTAATGAAAAAGTAATTACTCCACCTTTTCGAGGTGGGGCGGTTGTGCGTTTTCCTGTGCAACTAATTCAAAGTATTGTTGGTACTTTGTCGGTAGAAACATCAGGAAAAACTGTAATTCCGTCCTATGGTCAGTTAAATATCACTGTGAATAATCAAATTATTAACTCACCTATTGGTAAGGAAGGAGATTTTTATTTAGACAGTGTTGCTCCGGGAAAATATGCAGCTAATGTGGACTATGAAGGTGGTATTTGTAATTTTGAGCTAACTATTCCCCAGTCTCAGGAACAAATAGTTAATTTAGGTAATTTAAAGTGTATCCTTCCTTAAAGGGTGTTTGAAAAGTTTTTAATAACATTTGTATTCAGTGATTTCACTCATTGTTAATTTACCTGAAAATCTGCTTTGATATAATTAGGGTTTATTCATATATGAACAATGCTGGCTAGAGTCTGGAGTGCATCTATTGTTGGTATCGACGCGGTGAAGGTGGGTGTGGAAGTGGATGTTTCTGGTGGTTTACCAGGAATTATCATTTTAGGTTTACCAGATTCCGCCATTCAAGAATCAAAAGAACGGGTAAAAGCAACATTGAAAAATGCGGGTTTTGCTTTTCCCCTGCGAAAGATTGTAATTAACCTCACTCCCGCAGATTTAAGGAAAGAAGGACCAGCTTTTGATTTACCAATTAGTGTGGGAATTTTAGCAGCTTCTGAACAAGTTAGCCCGGATTTATTAGGAGATTTTTTATTTTTAGGTGAAGTTTCTTTAGATGGTAGTTTGCGTCCGGTGGCTGGTGTTTTACCTATTGCTGCAACTGCTGAAAAAATGGGAATTTCTGGTTTAATTGTTCCTATGGAAAATACTCAAGAAGCTGCGGTAGTGGAAGGTTTAAATGTTTATGGATGTAGTAATATTTCTGATGTGGTTGATTTACTAAATAATCCGGGGAAATTCAAACCTGTTAAATTAAATGAAAACCCAAAGACATTAGCAGCGACATCTTTAAATTTAGCAGATTTACAAGATGTCAAAGGACAAGCTCATGCACGTCGAGCTTTAGAAATTGCTGCTGCTGGAGGACATAATTTAATTTTTGTCGGACCTCCGGGAAGTGGGAAAACAATGTTAGCAAGACGTTTACCAGGAATTTTACCACCTTTGGAATTTTCGGAATCTTTAGAAGTTACTCGGATTCATTCTGTAGCTGGTTTATTAAAAAATCGTGGTTCATTAGTACGAGAAAGACCTTTTCGCAGTCCTCATCATTCTGCATCTGGTCCGTCTTTAGTTGGTGGTGGTAGTTTTCCCCGTCCTGGTGAAATTTCTTTATCTCATCGGGGGATACTTTTTTTAGATGAATTAACAGAATTTAAAAGAGATGTTTTAGAGTTTTTACGACAACCCTTAGAAGATGGTTATGTGACGATTTCTCGTACTCGGCAATCTGTAGTTTTTCCGGCACAATTTACATTAGTTGCTTCTACAAATCCCTGTCCTTGTGGTTTTTATGGTGATACAATTCAACCTTGTACTTGTTCACCTAGACAAAGAGAGCAATATTGGGCAAAATTATCAGGACCTTTGATGGATAGAATTGATTTACAAGTAGCGGTAAATCGGTTAAAACCAGAAGAAATTACCCAAGGATCGACAGGAGAATCATCAAAAGCTGTGCGGGAAAGAGTGCAAAAAGCAAGGGATATTGCCACAAATCGTTTTCACTCAGAAAGTAACGTTAAATGTAATGCACAAATGCAAAGTCGTCATTTACAAACTTGGTGTAAATTAGATGATGCTAGTCGTAATTTATTAGAAACAGCAATTAGAAAATTAGGGTTATCTGCAAGAGCGAGCGATCGCATTCTCAAGGTATCACGCACCATTGCAGATTTAGCAGGAGATGAAAATTTAAAACCTCAGCACGTAGCAGAAGCAATTCAATATCGAACAATTGATAGAATGCAATAATTGGTGATTGGTGATTGGTGATTGGGTAATCAATTTTATGTTTCCCCATTATTACCTATTCCCTATTCCCTATTCTCACAAAAGTTTATAATGGATTGCTTTTTAAGGAGGAGTTAGGAGGACCGACTAAAGATAGAAATGTCGGTAAAACCGATGATCAATTTTATTTGTTTTGTTTTGATTACAAGTTAAACAAAGGGTTTGCAGGTTACTAATATCGTTTTTTCCCCCACGGGATAAAGGGATAATATGATCAATACTGAGGTTTGTTTCTAGGGAAGTTTTACCGCAGCTTTGACATTGATATTTATCTCTTTGATAAACATACTGTCTCACTTCTGGAGGTATGGGAATACGTGGGGTTTTGTTCATATTGATTGACTAAATTCTTGAAAATCTTTTTCTACTTGTTGGGCATAATTGCGGGCATATTCTATAATAGAGTTATTATAATTATGCCCTGATGTAGTTTGAGCAAATTCAATTAATTCATCAGCGATCGCAGAACCTTGTCTACCACTACTTCGTAATTGATCCCAAGCTGTAACTTCGGCCATTGTTTGGATTAATTTTTCTAAATGTCCTAAATTTCCATCCCAAGCTTGTAAATGGACTGTATCTTTTTCTGGTTGCAATTCTTTTAAAACATAAGATTTTTCACCATCATTGATATGTTCTAATAATGCAGGTGCAATACCTTGAAAACGATTTTGAATTGCAACAACTCTTGCACCTGGAGTTTCCCATTTTGGTTGCGAAACAGTCAGATAAGGTTGTAAAGAACTGGGTTGAGTTTCTTTAAAATCTAGCAAATAGTTCTCATCCGGTGAACCATTACCTTCTACTAGAACTATATAACGTTCTAATCCTAAACTCCCATTACCAGCAATGCGTTTTTCGACATCGAGAATTTCATAAAAATCAGGATTTTGTTCTGTGGTATGATGCCATTGTGTAATTAAGTTTTTAACTTTCTTTTGTTCTGCATCTGTAGCTTTTGCAATTCGTTTATCATCAACTACTAAAAGTCGTTTACCTTTCTTTTCTTTGGTGTATTTATCTAAAAATTTAGCCCGTTTTCTGTGTTCTAAACTGTCTAATAAGTCTTTAACTAAACCTTTTGCAGTTTCCTTTTCTACAGTTCTTGCTTTTCCATCAGCGAGATTTGCAGTGTAGGTTTTTAAATAAATCTCACTTAAATGTAATGCTTCTTCGTCATTTATTCCCACTGCATGAGAACCCACAATAATACTTGTGATAAATCTCACTAAATCCCAGGTACAAGGTGCAATAACTGATTCATCAAAATCATTAATATCAAAATAAACTAAACGGTTATCACCTTTATAACTACCGAAGTTTTCTAAATGTAAATCACCACATATCCAGGTAAGAGGTGCATTATTCAAAGATGATTCTTGAGGTAAATCTTCATAGAATAAATGACAAGTTCCCCGAAAGAAAGAAAATGAATCAGTAGAGATTTTTTTGTATTTTAATTTTAATAATTCTGGATCTCTTCCGTGGTTAAAAGTTTCAATGCGGGTTTTGATGTTGTTCATAGGTGGATGTTGTTTGAATGATAATTTACAGGATTTAACGAATTAAACCTGCCTTTTTAAATATATCATAAGGTGTAATTTGCAAACCTGATAATAATTCATTACTAATAATTTGCTGATTTCTATAAGTGACAGGTAGAGAAGATGAGGTAAAGACTGTGATAGTTTGCGAAACTGTATCTACTACCCAAACTAAAGAAATTCCAGCTTGTAAATAATAGGTAGCTTTTTCAATCATATCTCCAAAAGTTTGACCAGGAGAAATAATTTCAATTACTAATTCTGGTATCACTGGACAAGGTTCATCTTTTAACCAGTCAATAGGAAGACGCTCATAAGAAACATAAGTTAAATCTGGTACGGGTATCCAATCTTGTCGATTCTTGGTTAATTTGACACTCCATTCAATTACAACACGGCCTTTTTCTTGCGCCCATTTTGATAATAATATAAATAGCGATCCTGTAGTTGAACCGTGAAAAAATTTAGGTGACATTTGTTCATTTTTATATTTAGGTATAGCTTCACCGTTAACCAATTCATATATAGTATCACTTTCAGGAAGTGCGATAAATTCTTCGAGGGTGAGTTTATTTTTAAGTTGAATCATTTTTGGTCTGAATCAGGATGTCCAGGATTAAAGGATTTACAGGATGGGGTTGGATGCTTAGATTTGGGAATTTTTTGTATGTTTTATAACATGGAATAATTATAATAAATAATATTTTTAAATTTATTGTTTTTAACATAAATTAATTTTCTCAACATAATATAATGTCAATATCAGTATATAATTTATATCTTTTTATAACATCCAGAAAATACTTAAATCCTGGACATCCTGATTCAGACCAAAAATATCTATGGTGAACACAGAAAAAGCCACATTCACCACAAACAATTATACCTCTTTTTATAACATCCAGAAAATCCTCAAATCCTGGATATCCTGATTCAGACAATTAAACAAAATCTCAACCCAGCGATTAGAAATCGCGTCTACACAAACAAAGTCCACTTCGGTGGACTAATTTATTTATGATGTAGCTTCGTTTATTTTACGTCGTAAATCATCAAGGGGTGATTCAGGTTCTTTAATTTCTGGTTCATCAGGACAAAATTCTAGGGTAAATTTGACTCTAAACTTTCCAGACTCCCAATTTTTACCAGGTTTTAAAACTTTACAATCAACACCTTGCTCTATCCAATCTTTTTTATTTTTCGTAGATGGTAAAGTACGACTATTTATCTTATCTAACTTCTCATTTAATTGCTTTAATCCATCATTATCTAAAATCACTTTTGATATTGCTTGATCCAATTGACTGACTTTTAATATATGTCCATCAAAATCAATCACAATATCGCCATCTTCCAAATCAAACACTTCAAAATTATCTTCCATTTTCTTTCCTCCTCTGCGTTTTCTGCGTCTCTGCGTGAAAAAAATCTAAATTGTGGTGAACACAGAAAAACCCTGCATTCACCCAAAAAATTATACTACACCTCCTCACCCCCAATCACAGGTAACAGATGTTCATATAACTGCATAGCTTGTAAACAATTATTAATCCCCAAAACCGCAGAATTATAATTTTGAATTTTCTCCTCAATCTGATTTAACAAACGTTGATTATTAGCAATCTTTTCCTCAGCTTCTTGTTGCAAAGTCTTTTCTAAATAACTACGCGCTTGGGGATAAAGTTGTAAAATCTCATCAGCTTGTTTTTCCCCCATTGGTAACAACTGAGTTTTAATAGTTTGGTTGATAGTTTGACGGAAAGATTGACGAATAGTGTAAGAAACTTTCGGTTCAAAATCTAATTTCAACAATTGTCTAATTGCAGGTTGAGCTTCTATCACACTTTCTGGACCATAAGATTGAGAAGTTTGTTCTAACACTTGTCGAAATTGATAGATAGAAAAAGTTCCTTCATTGTAAAATCTAGGACTTTCTTTCACAAATCTATCACATTCCACCCTAGCAGCAGTTACCAAAGCTTGAGAAATCAATTTCTCTACCTCCTTAACTTGTAATTCAATTCCCCCATCATTACCCAACAAACGATACAATTGACGGTAATATTCTGATTTTCTAATCTTCTCCATTAACTGTTGGAATAAATTACCAATCACTTGTTCACAAGACTCAGTTAAAATATCCTCCAACTGATTTGATAAATAATAGAAAGCTTCCACCAAAATCGCTAATAAAGGTGCGGTTGCATTTCTGGGATGACTCAAAGTTGCACGACGATAAGCATCAGCGACGGAAAAGGTATCTAATAACTCATCTAAACGACGAATCATTTTTGATTGTAATTGTCGAAAATCATTTTCAAATTCCTCACAATGATTATTAATGATTTGATTGACTTCTTCATTGATATGTTGATTGAAATCTCTACCAACCTGTTGGAGTTGCTGATTTAATTTTTGCAACTCATATTCTTTCATACTTTCAATTTCTCGCGGTTGACTATCTAAATCTCGTTGGATATTTTGATAGTGTTTTTCTAGTTTGATGCAAATATCTCCTAAGTCATCCGCAAGATTTTTAAATAACTGAGGACGTTTTTCTTCTGTCAGATACCGGGTGATTGCATTGCGAAATTCTTCAATTCCGCTATCTTGAATCAATTGTTTAATTAACGGTGTTCCCTGTTCATTTAAAATTCTCACATAGTTTTGATTAGGAGTTTCAAAACTATTAACAGAAATTCTAAATTGACTAGGTGATAATTTACCAGCATTAGCACAATAACGATTAAATTCATTCACAAATTGGGGTGTGTCTTCTTTCCCATCTAAACCTTTGACACTTTCCGCAAAAATCGAATCTAACCCAAATCTATCTAGTTGACTGGTTTGTTTCAGAAGACTTCCATAAAAACCTAACAAACCACTGGTTTTATAAACTCTTTGACTCTCCCGAAATTGTCCATTAATTAAATCTTCTAATCTTTGTCGCAGTTGGTTATTGTACCAAGTTTCATCAATGCGGTTGAAAATATAAAAAACCCTGTCTCTAATACCTGCATTTTCCCGCATTGTTTCCAAAAGTTCTGTTTCTTCTTTTGTCATATCTCCTGCGGATGCAGGTTTGAGAACACAGACTACTGCGGATGTATCTGGATGTTGAATTTTTGCATAAGTTAATAGTGCATCTTTCGCTACTGGTGCATCAATTCCTGGTGTATCAATAATAATATTTCCATCTTCTAAAAGCGGATGATGACAATAATATTCAATCCGTTTTAAAACCGCGCTATTACTACCTCGTCTTGCATATCCCGCAGCTTCTTTGAGGTTAGAAAAGTTAAATTGTTCCATTGAATAAGTAGCATTATTCAAAGTCTTGATTCTCTCACGATTTGCTACATATCCATCCAATAATAAAGTTAATGCTTTAGCTAGTTTTGCACGTTCTGATTTACTTTCTCCCCCTTCTTTTTGAAAGATTTTCAAGAGAAAGTTACGAAACTTTTAGAAATTTCTAATATCACCGAATGGAATGGACAAACATTCAAGGCGCGTGAAGAAAATATTAGAGAAGCTGCATTAATATTAGCAGGGGAG
>NZ_BJCE01000137.1:0-14732 GCF_005402885.1 Sphaerospermopsis reniformis | reverse complement strand
ATTTTTTCCGGGCTATACTAACAGTAACTATCTCTAGCCCTGATGATTACGTCAAGTCTGGCTGAAATGAGAACATCCTCAAAGCCATACACAGACTGCCTTTTTAATTTTCGGACAGGTCTAATATAAATCTAAAATACAAAAACAACAATAAATGTTTCAGCTTTGGGGTTTATTAGTTATTTTAATTACTTGCCCACTCTTAGGGGCAATGCCGCTAATTGCTTGGATTACTTACGCTCTCAAGCGTCAGCGATTAGCACAAATGGGTACAGGAAATATTAGCGTCTCTGCTGCTTTCTATCACGGTGGTAAACTGGTGGGGATTCTGGCAGTGCTGTCGGAAGCTTTTAAAGGAATTGCAGCAGTATCAATCGCCCGTATTTTCTTTCCTCAAGGCTCATTTTGGGAATTAATAGCTTTGATAGCCTTAGTGATAGGGAGATATGCTTTAGGGAAAGGAGCAGGAACAACAAACGTAGTTTGGGGATTTTTGATGCACGATCCCCTAATTGCCGGATTTGTGAGTTTAGTAGCTGCCATTGGCTTTGTCATTCTGCGCTCTAAACAAGCGATTAAATATGGGGTTTTAATTTTATTTCCCGTATTTGTAGCAGTCTTACATTTTAATGATTTCCCAAAAATTCTCGCTGCCTTTGCATTAGCGGGGTTAGTCGGTTGGATTTATCAACAAATGCCCGATGACATGGATCTGCCAGTGGCAGAAGCAGACACAGAATCACAACCGATGATGCAATATTTAAGCGGTGGTGAGCAAACGATTATCACTTTAGATGATGACTTAGAACCAGAGGTATTTGGAGCTAAGGCAGCTACATTATCACAAATCAAACGCTGGGGTTATCCCGTGCCAAAAGGCTGGATTTTAGCGCCCTTTGATGATCCTGGTTTGTTGATTGATTTTCTGCAACCATCATCCCTGTCACCCTTAGTAGTCCGTTCTTCTGCGATTGGGGAAGACTCACAACAAGCTTCTGCGGCGGGACAATACGAAACAGTATTGAATGTTACTAATAAACAAGAGTTAGAACTAGCGATCGCCCAAGTTCAAGCCTCCTATAATCATCCTACTGCTGTAGAGTATCGGCGCAATCTTGGTGCGAAAGATGCGGCCATGGCCGTATTGATTCAACCCCAAGTCCAAAGTGTATATTCTGGTGTGGCCTTTAGTCGTGATCCCATTGCCCAACAAGGTGATGCAGTCATCATTGAAGCAGTATCAGGAAGTCCCGCACAAGTTGTTTCCGGGAAAATCACACCAGAACAATATCGGGTGTTTGTCGTCGGTGAAGATAAATTATCTACAGTAAAATTTGAGGGAGAAGGAAAAATTCCCCAACCATTAATCAAACAAGTAGCATATTTAGCCAGAAGATTAGAAAAACGTTATCATGGCGTTCCCCAAGATGTAGAGTGGAGTTATGATGGACAAACTCTCTGGGTATTGCAAGCACGACCAATTACCACCCTACTACCAATCTGGACAAGGAAAATCGCCGCTGAAGTCATTCCCGGTGTGATTCATCCCTTAACCTGGTCAATTAATTTACCCTTAACTTGTGGGATGTGGGGAGAACTGTTCACCATAGTCTTAGGTGACAAAACCCGCGAGTTAGATTTCACCAAAATGGCAACGCTGCATTATTCTAGAGCTTACTTTAATGCTTCCTTTTTAGGTGAAGTGTTTCTGGAGATGGGTTTACCACCAGAAAGTTTGGATTTTTTAACCAGAGGCGCAAAAATGAGTAAACCGCCTCTAGCTTCCACCTTGGAGAATTTACCAGGATTGACAAAGCTGTTACAGCGAGAAATCAGCTTAGAACAGGAATTTAAGCGGGATTATCGTCAAAGATTTATTCCGGGGTTGACAAAATTAGCAAATGAACTGATTGAGGAATTATCAGCACCGCATTTGTTAACCAGAGTGGACTTAATTCTTGATTTGCTCAACCAGGGTACTTACTACAGTATTTTATCTCCCTTGAGTGCTGCCATCCGGCAAGCGGTTTCTGGGGTGAAGGAAGAGCAAATTGATCACAGTATTACTCCTGAAGTAGCATCATTGCGATCGCTGCGAATTTTAGCCGCAGATGTTCAGGCAATTTTACCGGAGATTGACCCAGAAAGAGTTTTTGAACAACTGGCACAAATTCCAGAAGGGCAGCGAATTTTAGATGAATTTGCCGAAATATTGGAAGATTACGGTTATTTGAGTGAGGTAGCAACAGATATTTCTGTTCCCAGATGGAAAGAACAACCTCACCTAGTCAGACAAATGTTTGTTCAGTTCATCCAAGGACATGAAGCAGCAAATACGGATGAATCTAAACAGCGTCACCAAGGTTTTGTGCAAAGACGGGTGGATCTCAAAGGTAGAGTCACAGAAGTTTATTCTCGCTTATTGGCGGAATTACGCTGGACATTTTTAGCTTTAGAAAAGATGTGGCTCAAAGAAAGTTTATTAAAGCAAACAGGGGATATCTTCTTTTTGAAATTAGGAGAAGTGCGACGTTTAGCAGCAAACGCTGATCCAGAACTGAGAGATCAAGTTGCTGAGTTATTGCAAAAGCGGCGATCGCAATTTCTCGAAGATAGCCAAATTACTCAAATTCCCCCTTTAGTTTACGGTAACAATCCCCCCCATCCTATCGCTGCACCCATTGATACCTCTGACCATATTTTACTAGGTATTCCCGCCAGTCAAGGACAGGCCGCCGGACAAGTTAAGGTAGTGCGAAATTTACAAGAAGCAGGAGAAATTAATAAACAGACAATTCTAGTTGTACCTTATACCGATTCTGGTTGGGCGACTATTTTAGTCAGGGCGGGAGGAGTCATCGCCGAAGCTGGTGGTAAACTTTCTCATGGGGCGATCGTCGCTCGTGAATACGGTATTCCCGCAGTTATGGATGTGCGCGGTGCTACCTATCTCCTTCAGGATGGTCAACAAGTACGCATTGATGGTTCTAAGGGTATTGTGGAACTGGAGGAATTTTTAACGTGATAGGTGACAGGTGACAGAAGAAGCAGGGGGGCTGGGGAGCCAGCGCCGTGGGCGGGTCTCCCGACTTGAGGCGACTGGCGTTCTTTTAAGGCGGGGAGCGTCAAGTAAATCTCTACCACTTTTTGTACGGTAGGAATTTACCAGACATGGTAATTTTAACGCGATCGCCTTTGGGGTCTACCTCTTTTTCCACATCTAAGGTAAAGTCAATTGCACTCATAATCCCATCACCAAACTTTTCTTGAATTACTTCCTTGATCGGGAAGCCATAGACCTGCATAATTTCATAGAAGCGGTAAATCAGTGGGTCTGTTGGGACAACAGGCCCTAACCCCTTGACTGGATATTTGGTCAATTCTTGGATATAGATGGGGGCTAAATCCAATGCTTCTACTAATAACTTAGCTTCTTCAGGTGATGCACTAGCTTGACGGTAGAATATAGCCGCAATGTATACTTCATCCAGTCCCAGAATTTTTTCTAAATCAGCAAAGCTTAAACCTTTCTCTTTCTTTGCCTCTAATAAAGTTTGCGTAATTTCAGGAATAGACATCTGGTAAATTTAAAAGTAAATAATTTTGCACGAAGAAATCTTACCATGATAACGTAAACTAGGCAAAGTTTTAGATGTTAAATAAGAGGACTTCTGGAATCACTACAATTACCTCTGGATAAGTGTTTCAAGCAATATGGCGGAATTTTTCTTGAATCGTTGCCATACCCCTGATTCATACTCGCTGGTATGACATGATGCCAGTGGTGCTGTCGATTAAGGCTCTTCAGGTGAAGGCATACTCGAAGCATAAAAAAAGTCTCTGGAGTATTGATTAAATGAAATTCAAAATATGTGATTATAAAGAATAAGTTTCTAGTAATATTTTTTTTGAGCAAAATTTTGGTTAGGTGGTCAAACGAATTTTTGTTTTTTGGGTTAGCAATCTTGGCACTTCAGGGGAAACGCATCTAAATTATCTTGACAGAATACTATTAATAATGACGAATTATGCAAAAGTGGTTATCAATTATCGGCATCGGTGAAGATGGAATTCAGGGATTAAGTGCGATCGCTCTTTCTATTCTTAACCAAGCTCAAATTATCATCGGTGGGGAACGTCATTTAGCAATGTTACCACCTGAAGATAATAGGGAAAAAATTACTTGGAAATCTCCTTTTAATAATTCTATTCAAGAAATTATCAACCTACGTGATACAGGCAAATCAATTTGTATTTTAGCTAGTGGCGATCCAATGTGTTATGGTGTGGGTGCTACTATTATTAAACATATTCCTATTGATGAACTTACTATTATTCCCTCACCTTCCGCTTTTAGTTTAGCTTGTTCTCGGTTAGGTTGGAACTTTACAGAAACAGAAACTTTAAGTTTATGCGGTCGTCCTGTTTCTCTCTTGCAATCTTATATTTATCCTGGTGCTAAATTCTTAATTTTAAGTGCAGGTAAAAACACACCGAAAACTGTTGCTGAAATCTTAAAAAACCGGGGTTATGGGAATAGTAAAATCACAGTTTTAGAAAGAATGGGTAGTGTTAATGAACGGATTTTAACAGGATTTGTCAATAATTGGAATCATCAAGATATCGCATCTTTAAATACAATTGCCGTGGAATGTATTGCAGATTTAGGAATAACTGGTTTATCAAGATTTCCCGGTTTACCTGATAGTGCTTTTCACCATGATGGACAATTAACAAAACGAGAAGTAAGGGCGGTGACATTATCAACATTAGCACCTTTACCCGGTGAATTACTTTGGGATATTGGGGCGGGTTGTGGTTCTATTTCTATAGAATGGATGCGAAGTAATATTAGATGTGGGGCGATCGCTATTGAACAAAATCAGAATAGACTAAATTATATTGCTGATAATGCTGCTGCTTTAGGTACACCCAATTTACAAATTATTGCTGGAAAATCACCAGAAGTTATCCAAAATTTACCCACACCTGATGCTATATTTATCGGTGGGGGAGTCACCGCACCAGGATTATTTGATGTATGTTGGGATGCTTTAAAAATAGGGGGAAGAATGGTAGCTAATGTTGTGACTTTGGAAGGGGAACAAACCTTATTTGAATGGTATGAAAAAGTAGGGGGAAATTTTACCAGGATATCTATTCAACGTGCAGAACCTATTGGTAAATTTTTAGGTTGGAAAGGGATGGCTCAAGTCACGCAGTGGGTAGGATATAAATAAAATGTGATATATGTGATATATGTGATATAATTTTATTATTATACTCTTTGTAATATCACTTTAACACAATTTCTTTAACAAAAACCTACCATGAATCAAACCGCTATCAATCTTATTGCTATCTCTGTTTTCCTGATGACGCTTTCTACTTTATTAGGTCCATTAATCAATCTTTCCCCAACTATCCCCGCTTTAACTATAATTGGATTTTTAGGTATTGCGACTTTAGATAATTTCAGTTTTCAAGGAAAAGGAGGAACGATAGTTTTAGATTGGTTGGCGCGATTTTCTCCTACTTATAAAGAACGCATTCTACATCATGAAGCAGGACATTTTTTAGTTGCCCATTTATTAGGAATTAGCGTTACTGGTTATACTCTTAGTGCGTGGGAAGCTTGGAAAATTGGACAACCGGGACAAGGGGGAATAATATTAGAAGATAATGAAATTGCTCAACAGTTGGAACGGGGCAAAATTGGCGTTTCAATGGTAGAAAGATATTGTAATATTTGGATGGCGGGAATTGCTGCGGAAATGTTAGTTTTTAAGTCTGCTGAAGGTGGTGGAGATGATAAAGCTAAGTTAAATCAATTTTTAACAGCTTTGGGTTTTGAGGAGAGAATTTTTGAACAGAAACAAAGATTTCATTTATTGCAAGCTAAAAATTTGATTCAGGAAAATTGGGAGATTTATCAAAGTTTAGTGGAAGCAATGAGAAAAGGGGTTGCTGTTGAAGAATGCAAAAAGGTAATTGGTGAAATTGCGACATAATAGAAATATAGAAATAGAAACTATCTATTGAGGACAGGGAAAAATGTATCAAACAGATCCGCCACTTTCCCCCAAAGAAACATTACCCACAATGTATGATCTACCCAGCGAAGATCCAGAGGAGAAAGGTTTGCCAGATCAATTTCATTTATTACAACGACAATTATTATCAGAAACTTTTACTCCTGGTAATTATAAGATGGAGGAAATATTTACAGCTAGTGACATGAATCTGTATTATGATTCTCGTCATCCATTGTGGTATAAACGTCCTGATTGGTTTGCGGCTTTAGGTGTACCATATTTATATGGTGAACAGCAAGATTTAAGATTAAGTTATGTAGTTTGGCAAGAAGGAGTTAATCCTCATATTGTGGTAGAATTACTATCACCAGGAACAGAAAAAGAAGATTTAGGTCAAACACTGCGAGATGTGGAAAAACCACCTGGTAAATGGGAAATTTACGAGCAGATTTTAAGAGTACCTTATTACGCAATTTTTGATCGTTATCAATCTGAATTTAGGATGTTTCAATTAAATGGCGTTCACGAAGTGTCTCTGAAAGAGAATCGCTATACCGAAGCAACCTTAACTGATAATCGTTTTTGGATACCCAGCATAGAATTAGGTTTGGGAGTTTGGGAAGGTAGTTATAAAAATGTCAATATGCCTTGGTTGCGGTGGTATGATAAAGATGGTAATTGGGTATTAACTCCCACAGAATTTGAAAGACAACGCGCAGATCAAGAAAGACAAAGAGCAGAACAGGAGAGACAAAAAACAGAAAGATTAATTGCCCAATTACGTGCTTTAGGTGTTGAACCTGATATAGATTAAAAATTCAGATCCCCGACTTCTACCAAGAAATCATAATTTATTGAGATGATTAAATTAAGAAGTCGGGGATCTTGGATATCACGATTTTTATTGTCCGCGTCCTGGTTTACAGTCTGCAAAACCTAAAGCTTCTGTATCCAAAAAACTGGCTATAGCTATTTCAATAACAGCTTCAACTGGATATTCAATTTCTGTTGCATGGTTAATTAAAGCTGTTCTAATTCTTTCTGGTAAATGTTCTAAAATGATAGCTGCATCAATAGAAGAAAGTTTTTCTAATTGCATAAATTAAGCCACATTAATTAATTGTTCTAAAGATTTAGCAATAGGTAAAGGTTTTCCATCTTCTTGATATTCAGAGACCAACATTTCTATTACTTCCTGAGCATTTTTCACAGCTTCTTCATAAGTGTTACCATGAGTATGATATTTTTGAGTAGGAAATTCAGGTAAATGAACTAAATAACATTGATCTTCATTACTCCAGTGAATAATGATAGTATAGGGTAAATTCATTGTTCTGACTCCTCTTTTTGAATTGATTTTAATTTCGCTAATTTTTCTTTAACTTCTTTTTCTATATACAGTTTAGCATCATCTCCATCTTTTCCAGAAATAAGCTGTTACACAGCTAAATTTTATAATGATAATATTATGAACTCTTGTGGAACAGGCATCTTGCCTGTTCCACTTATACAAATTAAATGCACCACAGCTTAGTTTTTGAGAGCTATGGGTCACTAGTTGCTTTTTTAACTATCGCAAGTAATACACAACTCCCATAACTCAGTGTAGATACCTGGGTTTTACAAGGAGGGCGTTTTCAAAGTCGGGGATAAATTGCAAAATCATTTCCCCAAAACTCTTTCCTAGACAGCGATCGCAGTTTTTTTCCTATTTTTTGATTAATTAATGTGAAAAACAAGCCCAAATATTGACAGACAAAAGGTTCTGGCGATAGCTTCGCTTGCCGTAAGCATCGCAATTTTGGAGAATGAAAACGCCCTGGTTAACAAGGGGAGAGTTAGGGTGGGGTAAAATATTTGATACACCACAAGAAACTTTTCCAACAACTTCTTATACTAATGTTCATAAGGAAAAAATTAGCGAGTGGTAAAAATAACTGATTAGCAAGACAATCTACAAATAATCATTAACATCCATTTGTGAACATGAAACTCTATCCGGCCATTACAACTTGCTTATTACTACTTTCAAGTCCCACTTCAAGTCTCACGTCAAGTCTCATTTCAATTACCACACTCAACTTAATTATCTCCCCTCCAACCCTAGCTAAGGAAGGGGCGATAAAGAATTTCAATAAGGATTTCAATGAAGCTATTAGGATTAATCCTAACTATGCTGATGCATACTACAACCGGAGACTTGTCCGCAGTAAGTTGGGAGACAAGGAAGGGGCGATAAAGGATTACAATGAAGCTATTAGGATTAATCCTAACTATGCTGGTGCCTACAACAACCGGGGACTTGTCCGCAGAGAGTTGGGAGACAAGGAAGGGGCGATAAAGGATTACAATGAAGCTATTAGGATTAATCCTAACTATGCTAGTGCCTACAACAACCGGGGACTTGTCCGCAGAGAGTTGGGAGACAAGGAAGGAGCGATAAAGGATTACAATGAAGCTATTAGGATTGATCCTAACGATGCTGATGCCTACAACAACCGGGGAGTTGTCCGCTATGAATTGGGAGACAAGGAAGGTGCGATAAAGGATTACAATGAAGCTATTAGGATTAATCCTAACGATGCTGATGCCTACAACAACCGGGGAGTTGTCCGCTATGAATTGGGAGACAAGGAAGGGGCGATAAAGGATTACAATGAAGCTATTAGGATTAATCCTAACCATGCTCTAGCCTACAACAACCGGGGAGTTGTCCGCTATGAGTTGGGAGACAAGGAAGGGGCGATAAAGGACTTAGAAAAAGCTGCACAATTATTTAAACAACAGGGTAGAGAGGCAGATTATCAAATGGCTTTGATGGCTTTGAGTATCATTAAAGAATTACAAAGACAGTGACAAAAAGAATATCTGATTTTCAGATTTATTCAGCATAACCTGAAACCTACTTTAGAGAAGTTCTATAGAACTTCTCTACATTTATTTTCACCACAGGTGTATTAAAGTCCTTCCATTGGGGAATGTGGGTAATATTATAGTAAATGACGGTTTGGCAAAACTGACGAATTTAATTAATTAAAATTGATTTCTTAAACACTCATGTCTTCAACTCCCCAGTATCTTAGCGGTAACGATATTCGCGCTTTATTCCTTGACTTCTACACCCAACGAGGACACCAACCCCTCCCCAGTGCATCCCTCGTACCGGAAGATCCCACCGTACTGCTAACTATAGCGGGGATGCTACCATTTAAACCCATATTTTTAGGACAGCGCACACCGGAATTTAAACGCGCTACCACTTCTCAAAAGTGTATCCGTACCAATGATATCGAAAATGTGGGACGGACAAAACGCCACCATACATTTTTTGAGATGTTGGGTAATTTTAGCTTTGGTGATTATTTTAAAGAACAAGCGATCGCCTGGGGTTGGGAAATTTCCACACAAGTTTTTGGTTTACCTCCTGAACGTTTAGTAGTTAGTGTATTTGAAGAAGACGACGAAGCATTTAACATCTGGAAGGATAAAATTGGAGTTCCAGAAAAACGCATTAAACGCATGGGAGAAGATGATAACTTCTGGGTTTCTGGTCCCACCGGTCCCTGCGGTCCTTGTTCAGAAATTTATTATGATTTTCACCCAGAAAAGGGAGATGATCACATTGATTTAGAAGATGATACCCGATTTATCGAGTTTTATAACTTGGTATTCATGCAATATAATCGGGATGCAGAAGGAAACCTCACCCCATTACAAAATAAGAACATTGACACCGGAATGGGTTTAGAGAGAATGGCGCAAATTCTCCAAAAAGTTCCTAATAATTATGAAACAGATTTGATTTTCCCGATTATTGAAACTGCGGCGAATATTGCTAAAATTGACTATCATCAAAGTGATGAAAAAACCAAAGTTTCTTTAAAAGTAATTGGTGATCATGTTCGTTCCGTAGTTCACATGATTGCTGATCAAATTCGTGCTTCTAATGTTGGTAGAGGTTACATTTTACGTCGTCTCATTCGTCGCGTGGTTAGACATGGTAGATTAATCGGAATTTCTGGGGAATTTATTAACAAAGTTGCAGAAACAGCAATTTCTCTTTCTGAATCAATTTACCCCAATTTGCGCCAAAGGGAAGCAGCTATTAAAGCAGAATTAGCCAGAGAAGAAGCTAATTTCTTGAAAACCTTAGAAAGAGGTGAGAAGCTGTTAGCAGAAATCATCCAAGAGGTAAAACAAAAAGGTTTAACTGACCTTAGCGGAGAAAGTGCATTTACCTTATATGATACCTACGGATTCCCCTTAGAACTAACTCAAGAAATTGCTGAAGAACAGAATTTAACAGTTGATGTTGATGGTTTCAAAGCAGAAATGCAGAAACAGATAGAACGTGCAAAAGCAGCACATGAAACCATTGATTTAACTGTACAAGGTTCTTTGGATAAACTAGCAGAACATATCCACTCTACCGAATTTTTAGGATATAATCAATCAGCAGCAACCGCAAAAATAGAAGTTTTGTTAGTTGCTGGTATTTCCCAAGAAGAAGCAGAAGCAGGTACAGAAGTACAAATTGTCCTGGATAAAACCCCATTTTATGCGGAATCAGGGGGACAAATTGGAGATAAAGGATATATTTCCGGTGATGGAATTTTAATCAGAATTGAAGATGTGAAAAAAGAATCTGATTTCTTTGTTCACTTTGGTAAAATAGAACGAGGTACAATTAGAATCGGTGATCAAATTACCGCCCAAATTGATACTTCTTGTCGTCGTCGATCTCAAGCTAACCATACAGCAACCCACTTATTACAAGCAGGATTAAAGAAAGTTGTTGATGAAGGAATTTCCCAAGCAGGATCTTTAGTTTCTTTTGATAGCTTGCGGTTTGATTTTAACTGTCCTCGCGCTTTAACTGCGGATGAAGTTCAACAAGTTGAAGAATTAGTAAATACTTGGATTTCTGAAGCCCATGCTGCTAAAATTGAAGTATTACCTTTAGCAGAAGCAAAAGCTAGAGGTGCAGTGGCAATGTTTGGTGAAAAATACGGTGAGGAAGTACGAGTAATTGATTTCCCCGGTGTTTCCATGGAATTATGTGGGGGAACTCACGTTAATAATACTGCGGAAATTGGCGTTTTCAAAATTATTTCTGAAGCGGGAGTTTCTTCAGGAGTGAGAAGAATAGAAGCGGTTTCTGGTGCATCGGTTTTAGATTATTTGAACGTGCGAGATCAAGTAACTAAAGATTTGTGTTTTCGCTTTAAAATTAAACCGGAAGAAATACCCGACAGAATCACAACTTTACAAACCGAACTTCGCAACAGTGAAAAAACAATTCAAACCCTAAAATCACAACTTGCAATAGTGAAATCTGACAGTTTATTGCAAACTGCGGAAACCGTAGGAGAACATCAAATAATTGTTTCTCAACTGGAAGATGTAGATGCAGAATCATTAAAAGCTGCTGCGGAAAGATTACTGCAAAAAATTAGTAATGGTGCTGTGGTTTTAGGTTCTATTCCTGAAGAGGGAAAAGTAAGTATCGTTGCTGCTTTTAGTTCGGAAGTGAATAAAAAAGGAATCCAAGCAGGAAAATTTGTAGGAAATGTAGCGAAAATTTGTGGAGGTGGTGGTGGTGGAAAACCCAATCTCGCGCAAGCTGGGGGAAGGGATGCAAGTAAGTTACCGCAAGCTTTAGAAACTGCGAAAAGTGATTTATTAGCAGGGTTGAAATAGGATTTTATGGGGTAGGTATATTGCCTACCCAAATTTTTGTTATGCTGTTTTATTACATTCTTTCTAGTGCATCAACGCAACATCTTGACCAATATTTTATGACTATTGACGCTTTTGTTGATAATGGGTATGCTCCAGGTAGAGAATTTTGTGAGCAATTTCTGTTAAGTCCTGAATTTACTCTTCAAAGCCTCCAACCTATTTTATTAGGTTCTAGTCGGCTCAAAAAAGCTGAATTAGCAGCCGAGATAGCCAATGCACTTGAACAAGGTAAGGTTACTCCAGAAACAATATTACTGGAATATGTGAAACAGCGAAAAACATGGTTGAGCTTGAAATTGGGTACTCATGTTCTTACACCAAATCTAAAACCTGCTGCATTATTTTTAAAAGAGTTTGGGGATGATGGTTGGTACGGACCAATTCAGGAAGCAAATCAACCCCATAAAAAATGGTATATCCGAACTCATAAAATTGATGATTCAAGTAATCGAGCAGATAAACGTGATATTCGTTGGTCTGTTATTGCAGAAGTAGCAAAAGATTATGTAGCTTTATTTTGGAATGGATTTAGTTTGAGTTCAACAATTAGTGAACGTATAGAAGCTATTCAATTTCCATTTTGGCATTATATTCCTGAATTTATTGATGAATTAGCTAATCATTGTCAAGCAGACTGGAAACTTCCTAATCTTCATAAACTTGTTCTCCATGATATGTGGGATAAATATCTTAATAAATCAATAGATGGCATTGCTTATAAATGGAAACACTTACGCATTAGGGCAGAAGCATCAGGATTGGCCATAAATGCTCGCAGTGCTGGAGTTTCAGAGATTGATGTGAGAGGATTACAAGCTTTGTCAGAAAGACTAGCTAATTCGGTTTTACAAAAACTGGGTTTGGTAGGTGATCCTGAAAAAATGAGTAATGCTGAAGATGCAATTTTGTTAACCTTGATTAAAGAGTGGGGTACTAAATCCTATGAATTTGAGTTGGATAGAGAACTAACACCAAGCGAACTAGAGGCAGAAACATTAAAAAAAGTTACAAGAAAACCTCTCATTAAAACACACTGCTATTTTGGACTTAAACCAAATTCCAAAACCCAAGACTCTTTTCTACATCTAAAATGCTATGGTAGTAGTACCTCTGTTCTTGAATTTCTGCTAAAAGAGCTTGGATTTTAAGGCTAAAGCCATGACTAGCTTCATCCACAAGAGTCCTGTGGACATCTTATCTGAAAATCAGAAGGCTGAACTAAGTAAGCATTTTATGACGGCATCAACCAGTGATGTAATGCCGCATCAACTTGCTGTGCAGTTAGGTATAGAATACTCTGAAGCTCTTGCCATCTTAGCAGACCTTGAAGCTAGAGGGATTTGTGACATGAAACTTCTCATATATCATAATTGTGATCCAGATATCCCAGTAGATGCAATTCCTTACGGTACTGGATTTCCTGATTTACCGTGGACTTGTCCTCATTGTGAAAACACTGTAGAAAGTTATGATGAGCTATCTTTTGATCTGATGGCAAAATCCAAACAAACACCTGAAATTGTTTAATTGAATTATGCCAAGTCAAGATGAGCTTGTGGAATTAATAATTAATGCTATGGATTCTCTAGAATCAGGAAATCCAGCATTAAATAAATTAGCTTCTTATTTATATAAAGCAGATGATAAACTACCTGAATTTTTAGACAAACTTAAAATATATACAGAATTAGAAAACCCCACACGCTCGCAAACACAGGAAGCAGGTAAACTTCTCGAACAAATTGTACTTTTATTATTTAAAGGTCTAAAAGGTGTACAAAGTATTAAAAGTTTTCAATCTGCTGGACCTCAATATGATTTATTAGTCAGTGGTGATGATATTGCTTGGAAAGGAGTATGCAAGACTTTATATCTTGAATGGGAACAGAGAGACATAGTAGTTGAAGCAAAAGCTACAAGAGAACCTTTACCTCATAAACAATTTGCTCGACTATGTAGCATAATGGAACATCATTTAAGAGGTGCTGGGTTGGGAATTTTTGTTACATTAAATGGAGCTTCAGGCTTTCCAAAAAGAGGTGATTCACGTCAGAGGAAAGCTAGTGATTGTAGACTTACACAAGTAGTTTTTCATGCTAAAACCAATAAGATAATAGTTGTTTTAGAAAAAGAGGATTTACTTGAATTAACTAAAAATGGTTCTTTGATTGAAGTATTAACTAGAAAAATAAGAGATTTATCTGAATTAAGTGGTCTTTCGACTGCTCCAGTTGATAATTATCAGGACATAGATTTACCGCCACATTTACAAAGTATTTATGAATCTAATAGTTAAAAATATTTTAAAACATCACCTTTTATAAATTCTGCCATGCTGCATCTTCCTCTGGTTTTAACCAATCTTGTGCCAGCGAAAATTCACTCATAATCGTAATTTTTAACATCTCTTTTTGTTGTTGTTTAGTTTTTAAAAACTGCACAAAATCTAAAACCTCTTGTAACACAGGTTCAGGTAGTCTTTCTAACTCCTGCGTAATTTGTTCTCTAATTGTCATTGGATTTTTACCTTTTCCTAACTATCAATAAATATCATATCAAATTCAGCAGTAAGTATAAAGTAATTAGACTTATATATTCACTGCAACTTTACCAAAAATTGTAGAAGGTTCTGGTATAAGTTTTCCATCTTCTTTCAATACTTCCAAATACAATTCTATAGCTTCTTTAATCATAATCATAATTATAACTTTATTAGAAAATTTACCAATCTAATCAACCATGCAAAAACTTACAAGAATTACCCGTAACCCTGAAGTAATGGGTGGTAAGCTGTTACACAGCTAAATTGTATAATCCTAATATTCTGAACTTGAGGGGGCGACAAAGGAGCTAAAGAGGTTGCTGGATAAGCATTACAGCCCTCAAACCCTGCTGATAAAATGGCATCTTATTGCGAACAGATGCCATCATTTCCAAGACCAATTCTTGGCACTC
>NZ_BJCE01000136.1:0-15105 GCF_005402885.1 Sphaerospermopsis reniformis | reverse complement strand
CCGGAAAAAGTGTGCATTTTTTGGGATTTCAAGAGATGGCAAAGAAATTTTCCAATCTCCTCCTGACTCCTGACTCCTGACTCCTGACTCCTATGCCCTCACGGAAAGACTTTCTCAGCAACCCCTACATAAAATTCATTAGAATAGGCTACTTCCACAGTCATGTATGATGTAGTCATTGGTTGGAGATGCAAACCGTGACTACTTACAACATTGAATTACAAGCGGGAATTTTACGGATTAAATTTGGCGAACCTGCCCAAAACGACCAAATAGTAAAAGATGCAGCGGCACGCTTAGAGGAAATGGCGCAGTCGGGAGAATTAGCAGGGGGTCAATTATTGAAAATTAATGGACCTGTATCTATTCCCGTGGCTTTTGTTTTGGCGCATAAGCTGGCACATATTTATGGTGCAATTGGTTTTTATGACCCAAAGCTGGCTAAGTATGTGATTTGTATTACTCACAATCCCGCTTATAAGCTGGGAGATTTGATTGATTAAATACATTACCCAATTGTTACTATATGTAAATACTATGATTTACAGTTTGTATTAATTATTTACAGCCATTGTAATATTCTCAGTTATCATATTGAGTGATAATCATATAAGCTTATAGGTAGAATTTACTGATGACAGCGAGATGAGGATGTTTGGGAATGTTTGATGGAAATGTCTAACTGTGTTGTTGATGTGTGACAGTAATAGCTTTTCTCATTGAAAAATTTTGTATTCATTACAGTATTTAGAGATAATGTATATGTACTTGGTACTCATTGAAACATCTGGAAATCAAAACTACATCTTTTCGACTAACAAGCTCAAGGAAAATATTGGTGCTTCTGAGTTGACATATCGTGCTGGTACAAAATGGGTTTTAGAAGCTGTAGAACAAGTGAGTAAATCTAATCCAGGCTTGAGTCTTTTCAAAAATGGGCAGCAACTCAGAGATAACATTCTAAATGAAAAATTGAATCCACATATTGATACGAATAACAATATTGAAGTTGAAGTAATTGTAGCAACTTCAGGAAAAGCCCTTTTACTAACAAAAGAAAAAGCAACTGCTCAAAAAATTATTCAATATGTTACTCACTTAGCTTTAAAAGAAGCGCCAGGTTTAGATATTTGTGGTGTTATTCATGAATTTGATTGGGATAACGATAGTTTGGGAGAAATCAACCGGAAAATACATCAAAAATTTGCAACAGTTCGTTCTCAAAGACCTGCTCCTGGCTTACGTTTTCTGCGTTTACCAATAATAGATGAATGTTCTACAAGTGGTTTACCTGCTTCTCAAATAGATAGCTCTGAAAGAGAAACTGTAGTTAGGTCTTTAGTTACTTGCAGTAAAAGAGATTCTAGCGAAGAAGGTTTGAAGCGGATTAAAGAATTACTAAGAAAAGAAAAACCTGAAATTAATTTTCCTGATAGCATTCGGCAATTAATTGACTATTTGGAAAACGAAGGAATATGGTTATCTGTTATTCATGCTGATGGTAATGGTTTAGGCGAAATATTTTTAGATTTTGAAAAGCATATAAAAATTGATCATCAAACTTGTGCTGAAGCTAATAGAAACTATGTTGAAAAACTCAGAAAGTTTTCTATTGCATTAGATATTTGTACAGAAAAAGCCTTTATTTCTGCCCTTGATGCTTTTAAAGCTACCGATGAAAAATTAGTCACAATCATACCATTAGTTTTAGGAGGAGATGATTTAACTGTAGTCTGTGATGGTAAAATTGCTATTGAATTTACAAAAAAATTTCTGACAGCTTTTGAAAAAGAAACAAAGAGTCAATCCCAAGAACATTTAGATGGCATCATTCCAGAAATTGCAGAAAAAGCATTAGGTGTTGCTTGTCTTTCTGCTTGTGCGGGTATAGCAATTATTAAACCTAAATTTCCATTTTCAGTTGCTTATGAATTAGCAGAAAAACTGATGCAATCTGCCAAAGAAGTCAAGAAAAAGGTAACTCATTTTCATCTAGAAAAAGAAAAACCCTATCCTTGTTCAGCTTTAGATTTTCATATCCTCTATGATTCTAGTAGTGTTGATTTCAAAAGTATACGTAGCAAGCTAGAAAGCGAAAATAAAAAATTACATAATCGTCCTTATGTAGTTACTTGTGAAGATGATCTCACAAAAGCAAATGGTTCGGAATGGGCTAAATTTCATCAATTTTCTAAGTTAGAAGCAAAAATTAAAGTTCTTGTAGCTAAAGATGAAAATGATGGTGGTAAAAGAAAATTACCTAATAGTCAAATGCACGACCTTAAAGCAGGATTATTTTTAGGAAAAGAAGTTTCTGATGCTCGATATCGCTTAATTAGAGACCGTTATAAGGAACAAGATATTACTACTTTAGCAGGTAGTGAAAATTCTTTATTTGAAAAAGAGCCAGATTCAGGAATATACATTACTGGATTATTAGATGCTATAGACGCAGCCGAATTTTTAAATGTAGAGGAGAAAAATAATGACTAAAAAGAATAAACCAAAACAACCTCAGAAAAATCAATCTCAGAATACAACTAATATCACGGTGAATAAATCTAATACTTCAAGTTCTGAATCGTTAACCATTAAAATCAAACTTATCAGTGATTGGCATATTGGTTCTGGTGCAGGAATACCCGGAGATATTGATAGTTTAGTCCAAAAAGATCAAAATGGACTTCCCTACATTCCAGCTAAAACTCTAACAGGGATTTTGCGAGATGCTTGTGAGTTAGTATCTTTTGGTTTAGATGATGGTGCAGAAAATGGTGTTTGGCAACAGTGGGTAAATTATTTATTTGGTGAACAACCTGCTTTAGCAAAAGAAGCAATAGATAAAGAACCTATTCCTGCGGCTTTATCTATACGTGCAGCATATTTTTCAGATTCTTTAAGAGAAGTTTTAAAGAATAAACCCAGTGTCAAAAATGCTTTAACTTTTGTGAAACCAGGAATTAGTATAGATAGTGAATCTGGTTGTGCTAAAGAAGACTTTTTGAGGTTTGAAGAAGTAGTTAGAGGTGGTGCTGTACTAGAGGCAAAATGTGAATTAAATTTACCAACAAATAAAGAGCAACAAAAGACTGCTCATGCGTTATTAGTTGCTGGTACTAAATTTGTAGAACGTATAGGTGGTAAACGTCGCAGAGGAGCAGGAAAGTGTGAATTACAAATTAAAGGTGAGGACATAAAATCTTATATTGATTGGATTTCAAAACATCATCAACCACAAGCACCATCAATTGATAATTTATCAGAAAAAGAAGATACAAAAAATACAGGATATGTAAACGAGCTTGTAAATGAAGAATGGGTAGAAATTAACTTAGTAATTACTACAAAATCTCCTCTGATTATTTCTAAACGCACTGCTGGTAACGTAGTTGAGACACTTGATTATATTCCTGGTACTTATTTACTAAGAATAATTGTCAAAAAATTAAGTGGTTTAGGTGTAGATTTAGGTAGTGCGATCGCTCATGGTGATATCATAGTTACTAACGCTACATTAGAAGTGAATGGACAGCAAGGAAAACCTGTTCCCCTAGCACTTTTTCATGAAAAGTTAGCAGGTGGATTAGATAAAGGAGGGAAGGTTTATAACCGCTTTCGCGAAGATGAACCAGAAGGACAATTAAAAGGTTATCGTGCAGGGTATATTGATTCTACAGACGGAACAATTTTACCTAAGCATGAAACAATAAAAACGACTGTGAGGACTCATAATACTGTTGACGATAAAGTTCAAAGTCCTACCAGAGATTCAGGAGGAGGTATTTATAGTTATGAAGCTATTCAACCAGGAACTAAGTTACAAGCTAAATTGAAGCTGAGAAAATTTATAGCAGATGTCCTAGATAAAAATGATAAAAATAGCAAAAATTGGCGTGATTCTTTAAAAGGAGACTATCGCATTGGACAATCAAAAAAAGATGATTATGGTGATATAAGTTTAGAAGTTTTAACTAATCAAGAATCTAAACATCAAAAACCAGCAATTACTAATAATGATTTAACTGTAACTGTATGGTTACTTTCTGATGTATTACTCAGAGACGAAAGATTACGACCAACAACTGATATTAATTGTCTCAAAAAAGAGTTAGAAACACACTTAAAAGTGAAACTCGCCTTTAAGTTTTGTGAAGACAAATCTTCTGAAGATAAAAAACTATCATTCATAGCGAGAACAAATCGCATAGATTCTTGGCAAGTTCGCTGGGGATTACCTCGACCTTCATTAGTAGGACTAGCAGCAGGAACTTGCGTTGTTTTTGAAATAACAGAAGGAACACTTGAGCAGAAATTATTAACTCAAATTCAATCAAGAGGTATAGGTGAACGTAGAGCAGAAGGTTATGGACAAATTGCTTTAAATGATCCAATCTTAACCAACCCAATGCCAAAGCCAGAATCAAAACCAGAACCAAAAGATAAACAGCAAGATAATAATTTCAATCATTATCTTGAAGATGATCGAGATATTGACCAAGATATTATTAACTATGCTCGTATTCTTGAAACAGCCGCATGGAGAAAAATTATTCATCGAGTATCCTTACTTTTAGCATCTAAATATCGCTCTAAAATTTTAGACATCAAAATTGAAAACGGAGAAAGTAAACCTCCAATGAGCCAGTTAGGAAGTTTACGTTCAGTTGTAAACCGCATTGAATCCTCAGAAGATGAAAGTATAAGCAGATGGATTCAACATTTACAACAAACAAAAAATCGTTGTGATAAATGGCCAAGCGGTAGTTTAGAGAAACTTAATCAATTAATCATCAGTCCTACAGAAATTTGGCAACATTTATTATCAGGATTAACCGAGTTAGGACATACAGAAGGATTTGCTGAATTTACCCTAACTAAAACAGGAGAGGAAAGACTAAAACAAGAATTGTGGTCAGAAGCGGTACAAATTTTAATAGATGCTTGTACCCGCGCTCATAAACGTGAGCTTGAAAACCAACAGAATCAAAAAGTAGGGTAAAAATTACATGGCACGTAAAATATCATCTCGGATTAAAGTTAGTGGTCAATTGATTGCCCAAACCCCTATTCATGTAGGTGGAACTGGTGGTAATCCTCAAATAGATTTGCCTTTAGCTGTTAATGGTCAAGGTAAATATTATATTCCTGGAACAAGTTTAGCAGGAGCTTTTCGTAGTTGGATAGAAGATTCTCAGAAAGCAAATAATCTATGGGGTTATCAGCAAGAAAAAAATGCTGAGGGTCACGCTAGTTTTATTGTTGTGGAAGATGCACCTATTCAGGGTGTAAACGCTGAAATTAGAGATGGTGTAGGCATTCATCGAGGATGGGGTACAGCCGCAGAAAAAGCAAAATATGATCGTGCAATACTGCCTAAAGGTTGTAAAATACCGTTAAATATGACCTTAGAATTACCTTTTCAGTCTTCAGAAGAAGCAACAGAATACAAGAATAGCTTTGCCTATTTAATTAAATCTTTAGAAAAAGGAGAGATTCGTTTAGGTGCAGCCAAAACAAGAGGATTAGGAAAAGTAAAATTATTTAATTTAAGTATCAGTGAATCTAACTTGAGTCAACGTGACGGTATATTAAAAGCTTTGCAGGGTAAGGATGAAACAATTAATTCAGCTATCTTTTTACAAAGCAATATCATTTCTTATCAGAGAGAAAAATTGACATTTGAAATTAATTGGCAACCACAAAGTCCATTAATGGTTAAAGCAGAAGGTAATGGTATTGCTGTTGATATTCTTCCCTTAGTTAGTGCGATTGATAGTAGTCTAACATTCGTTTTACCAGGTAGTTCAATTAAAGGTGCTTTGCGGTTTCAAGCAGAACGCATTATTAGAACTGTTTGTTCATACCTAATTAACAGAAATGCAGATTTTATGGAACAAATTGAAGTTCCGTTAGTTAATGAATTATTTGGTACAAGAGCAAAAGCTAATCAACAAACAGTAAAAAATATTGGTTCACTTTTTATTGATGATTGCTATGCTAATAAAATTATCACTGCATCAGATTGGGCAAATATAGAAGCTGCCACTAATGAAACAACTCTGAAAGAATCACTAAATCATGCTCATCTCCAAAATGTTCAACAGGCTTTTCATGTAGCAGTAGATAGATGGACTGGAGGTGCTGCTGATGGTATGTTGTACAGCAATTTAGAATTGATGAAAATAAACTGGAAACCTATATATCTAACTTTGGATATAACTCGTATTCCTAAAGAAAAACTGTTTGCTATTATTTCTCTTTTGTTGTTATGTTTACGTGATTTAGCAGATGGTCGGATTCCTCTAGGATATGGAACAAATAGAGGTATGGGTTCAATTAAAGTCAACAACATTGTGACTAAAGGAGAAAATATGTCACCTGATTTAGAAAAATTTACAAACGTAACTTTAGAAAATGGTAGTTTAACAAATTTAGATTTTGAACTTTTACAAACTTTAAATAATGCTTGGAAAAATTGGATTAATCAACAACATCAGGGAGATAATTAATGGTAACTTTATACGGAAGATGTACACAAAAAAATATTACTTTAAACTCAGCTTTAGAAAAATGTGCATCAGCACTTTCTAACGCAGTGGCAATTATTTACTCTCCTACTATCTGTCAATTTGCTAAAGTTCAGGAAAATGGACATTTGACAAATGTAAATAATCAAATTTTATCCCTTGATAAAGTTTTTGAATTACGAGCATTTAACAAAAGTTGTGAATTACGTTGGTTAAACGAGTTAAACGGTGAAGGTAAAGCAGTTTTAATTTCTGAACAAAAGATTTCAGGTTATTTAGATGATGATATTTCTGAAATAGCTGCATTGGATAAAATTTACCAACAGTATATTTTATGGGGTGAAGGGATTGAAAATAAATCAAATTTAGGATGGGGAAAACTAGCTACTGCTCGTATTGGTTCTATAGATGTTCCAGTACAAGGATTAACTGCTAATCAAAGAGTTTGTTTGAATGCTGTTGAATATCTACAAGTAACTGATGACAATGGCAATGTTTCAGTAGTGGAAGAAAGATTAACAGGATTAGAGGCAAAATAATGTTAACAGGAAAATTAATTGTTTCTAAAAATGGAAAAATTCAGTTGCAATTTACTAATAGTAAAGGTGCATTTAGTAGTTGTATAGTAACTGATGCTGCACTATCAGCAGATTTATTACAAACCAAGAAAACAGAAATTGCAAAACTCAATGGTTTAGAAGTCGAACTAGAAGAAATTAGTGGACAACCAAAACAGATCCGCGAAAAAGGTAAGGTTTTTGCATCTGGTCAACCTACTATTTCTACACCAAAAAAAGAAATGACAACACCAGCACAAGCAACTCGTTCATCTCATAGTTCACCTAGAAACAATAGACCTCCAGGAGACTTTCATAACCCCTATAATTTTGTTCCTGCACCACCTAGAAACACTGAGAAGGTACAAAAGAGTGAATTAGGCGATCGCACTCCTTGTTTTCATGGTTCTTATCTCGATAATTATTGGAGTGGTAAAATTTGCGTCACGTTAACAACTGTGACACCTTTACTAATTCCTGATGCTGCAAATCTCACAGAAGATGGTAAGGGACATAAAACTTATCCAATTCGAGTAGATGCTGATGGTAAACCATATTTACCACCAACTTCAATTAAAGGAATGTTGCGATCGGCTTATGAAGCAGTAACTAATTCTCGCTTATCAATCTTTGTTAAACATGAAGACCGTTTAGCTTTTAGGATGTCTACCAAAAATGATCTTATTCCTGCTAGAGTTGAGTGCAGAAATAATCAATTAGTTTTAAGACTAATGGAAGCACCGGAATTATTAGGAGATACAGCCAGATTACTCCGATATCAAAAAAGTAGTAATTCACGAGATAAAGGAGAGAGTAGAGAAGCAATTAGATATGATAATTCAAATGAACTACCTGAACATGGTGATGCGGTTTGGGTAAGAATAAATAAAGGATTAGTAACCAGGATTAGAAAATGGGATGCTGCAACTTATCCTGGTGATGGGGAATGGTTCAAAGGATGGGTATTAGTAACAGGTGCAAATATTAATGGTAAAAAATACGAGCGAGTTTTTATCGAGAAAAATGACAATAAAATAATAACTATCACTGATGAAATTAAATCTTTGTGGCGAGAACTGATCAACAATTATCAAGAAACTCATACCAAAGACTTAGAAGATCGGCGTAAAAATAGCCAAACACCACAAGATTATCTTGGTCATAAACCAGGGAAAACAGGATGGTCACGTCATATCTATGAAGGTACTGAAGTAGAATTAAAAGAAGGTAGTTTATGTTATGTAGAACTGAAAAATAATAAAGTTACAGATTTATTTCCCGTATCTATTTCTCGACAATTATATAATGTATCTCCTGACAGTCTACTAGATAGCAATCTCAAACCTGCAACAGAAATTAATTTTCTTTCTCCAGTAGATAGAGTATTTGGTTGGGTAAATCAAAATGGTAATGGTTCTTATAAAGGCAACTTACGAATTAATTCAGTAGAATGTAATTCAGATGATCCTATAGAATCATTTGGAGATAATGGTTTTCCTCTCGCTATTCTGGGAGAACCTAAACCACAACAAGCAAGATTTTACATTGCTAAAGATAAAGAAGGAACACCTCTGGATAAAGGAATTGCAAAAGAAAAAACTTATCAAAGTGATAATGGTTTAAGAGGACGGAAAGTTTATCCTCACCATAATAATTTACCTGCCCAACACTGGAACAACCCGACTGAAGATAGAACACAAATAGAACAAGGAGGACATTTCCAAGAATATCGTAGACCCAAAAACAATAATGTAGAACAAATAGATGATCAAAATCGTTCTATTAAAGCTTGGGTAAAACCTAATACTACCTTTAGTTTTAATATTGATGTGACTAACCTTTCAAAGGTTGAACTTGGCGCACTGCTTTGGTTATTGTCTCTTCCTGAAAATCATTATCATCGTTTAGGAGGTGGAAAACCGTTAGGTTTTGGAAGTATAAAGTTAAGTATTAATTGGGATAAAACAGACCTGCGTCAAGGAGGAAGTTGGCGCGATTTTTATTCTTCTTTAATTTCAATTCCTAATTCATCACCAAGGGAAGCAGAAATAACAATACAAGCCTTTAAAAATGCCGTAACTGAAGTTTATAGTAATGGTAAATCTTTTGAAGAAGTGCGTTTTATTAAGTCATTTTGTTGTGGATGTCAAGGTTTTAATGATAACAAACCTGTGCATTATCCTAGAAAACGTCTACAACCAGGACAAAACCCTGTACCTCCTCATCCAGAAGGTAAGGCGTTTGAATGGTTTGTTGAAAATGAACGTACAGGAAACCCAGGTGGTCTGAAAGTTTCGCTTCTTGCACTTTGGGATGAAACAGGTTTACCTTACTTTGATCCCAGATAAAGTTATTCTGGCAATATCTTGTAATACTACACACAGATTAGTTTTTCAATTACGTAGGAGCATAAAATAAAATGAAAGCCATCTCGTTTTTAGGATTTAATCCAAATAAAGGATACGACAAAACTATCTACATTAGCCCAGATGGTTCTGAGGAATGTGAAACAGAGTTTTTTCAAGAAGCAATGGTCAAATTTTACAAACCGAAAGTTCTGTATGTACTCTTAACAAAGACTGCTGAAAAAGGTATTCCTAAAGATAGAACTGAGTCTAACTGGGATGCTTTACAAAAACGACTCGCTGGTAAAGTAGAATTACACCCTATTAAGAATGTACCTGAAAGCAGTAGTCCTGAAGAATTATGGAAGATTTTTGCTTTGCTAACTAAATATCTTCAAGATAATGATGAAGTTTTGTTTGATATCACTTATGGATTTAGATTCTTACCAATAGTAGCTTTGATAGCAGTTAGCTACCTTCGAGTTGTTAGACAAGTAAAAATAAATGGCTTAATTTATGGTGCGCGAGACGCTCAAAATGAAGAAACAAATCAAACACCTATTTTTGACTTATTGCCAATTGTAAGTTTATTAGAATGGACGACAGCAACAGACCAATTTCTCAAAACAGGTAATGGTCAAGCATTAGCAGAGTTGTTACATAACGGAGATCCTGCCACCGAAGAATTAGCCAATAATATTGATAACATAGCGCAGGGTTTACAACTACTTCGACCAATGGATGTAATGCAGGAAGCCGCCTTATTACCAGAAAAGATTACAGCAGCAGCATCAAGCATTTCCGAATCATTACCACCATTTACAACTCTACTAAGACGAGTCGAAAATGATTATGGTAATTTTGGTTTAAAAAATCCAACAGAGTATACAATTAGCCCTCAAGCTGCTCTTATAAGACAGTTGAGAATGGTGGAATGGTACGCAGAAAAAGGGCAAATAGTTCAAGCTTTGTCTATGGCTAGAGAATGGCTACCTTCTCTATTATGTTATCACTTTAATATAGATCCGCAGGTTGAAATAAGCAATAGGCCTGAAATGGAATTATTATTAAGTGGAGGAGCAGGACAAAAAGATGCACAAGGTAATAGATACATTTCACCATATTTAGAACAGTATAGAGCAACTGTTTCACAAGAAAAAATAACGCAATTATCTAACGTATGGTCAAATACTTATAAACTCGCAAAATTGCGTAATGATGTACTTCATGCAGGTTTTCGTAAGAATCCTCAAAGTGCAGAATATATTATTGAACAAACGAAGCAGATAGTTGAAGAACTTCGCAAAATTGCACAGGTTTGGGAATTGAAAGACGAATCAGAATAAGTATCTGATGAAAAATAATGTAGAGACGCTCCATGGAACGTCTCTACTAGAAAATCTATATTTAATCAGTCAAAAAATTCAACCAAATAATCATCAACAGGTTTTAAAATGGTGAAAACAATTATCTGTTCTGTAGGAACAAGTGCTGCAAAATCTTTAGGAGTTCACCCAAGAGAATTAATTAATTGGGTTAAAAAACAAAAAAGCGTAGAAGATGCTGCTGAACAAGTATTTTCTACCTTCCGTGAAATTCTCCCTGAAGGAGAAAACTTAAAGAATGATTTATCAGCCGAAATTCATTCCCTGGTGAGAATTGGTATTACCAGTGAAGACAGAGTAATCTTGCTTGCTTCAAGTACAGATGATGGGTATTGCTGCGCTCTTGCAGTTGAAAAATATCTCAAGCATCATTGGAATGGCATAGATGCAAAAGCAGAACAAATTCCAGGACTTCAAGTGGTAGATGCTGAACTTTTCAGAAGAGAAGGTGTTGTTAACTTTGTCAAACGTATTCTCAAAGAAGTTGATAGTTATGATGCTAGTAATATTATCCTCAATCCCACTGGAGGATATAAAGCTTTAGTTCCTTACACAGTATTGTTAGGTATGGTAAAAGGAATGAAATGTGACTATATTTTTGAACAGTCAACTACATTACTGGAATTACCACCACTTCCTGTAGAATTTAAGCGATCGCAATTTGAAATCTATAAAGATTTATTTGAAAAAATAGAGCGTGAGACAGAAATATCTAAAGCAGAATGGGAACAAAGAGTTCATTATACAGAAAGACAACTTTTAGAACCTCTAGTTGAGTTTTCTAATAATCAAGTAACTATTTCTGCTGTAGGTTTTTTGTTTCTTGAAGAAATGCGTAAACCTTCAGTCTTAGTTCCTTTTCTATCACAAAAAGCTATCAGAGATTGTTTTGATAATCTAGCACAATTAGATGACTGTGATCCATTTCGGTTTTTATTGCGGGCTGCTGCTTCTAAAGATGCTTTTTCTCAATATGAACATATTAACCTTGGAAATGGATTACGTTGGCTCAAACCTGGTAGAACAACAGATCGCTATTTAGTCTCTGTGGAAGGTTGGCGTTTATTAGTATGGAGAGCAATTCGTGAAGATCAGGAAGGTTCTGACTACGCAAGTAAAGTTAAAGTTAATCCTGATAGTGAGCGTAGGACATATTCTCCTTTTATGCGTGTAGATTCTGACAGCTATTACGAGTTCAAATAAAAAGAAATAGCGATCGCACCCCTCCATCCTACCCAAACAGCCATAGCATTAAAGTAAATTTTTCGTAAGGGTTTAGCACTGCTAAACCCCTACCCATGTATTTGTATCATCATTTTTTTCAAAAACTCAAAAATATTTAGTTTACTTTAGTTAAGGATTTTTGTAGGTTGGGTTGAACAAGGTGAAACCCAACAAATGTCCGTAAATGTTGGGTTTCCTAACGTCAACCCAACCTACCCAGTTTCTTAGTTTTGAGCTTACAGCTATTTTTAGGTAAATAAACCACATTTTGATTTAGGTTTTCCGTCAACAATGTAGGGGCGAAGCATTCGGACAATTAATTATCGGTTTTTACCTAAGACTATCATCCGAATGCTTCGCCCTTACTAGTTTTGAGCTTACAGCTATTTTCAGGTAAATAAACCACATTTTGATTTAGGTTTCCCGTCAACAATGTAGGGGCGTTCGCGAAGCGTGCTGGAAGCATCAGCATTCGGACAATTAATTATCGGTTTTTACCTAAGACTATCATCCGAATGCTTCGCCCTGACTGTGGTCTAAAGACATGAAAACCGCTGTAACCGAAAAGTATTGTATCCCGACTGGGAATCATAGCGAAGCGTGGCGTTAACCTACTCAGACTCTACAAACTCTGGCAGATCATTAGGAGCGCCACAAGCAGAAATATTACTGGAAAATTTCACTTCTGACTCTACAAACTCTGGCAGATCATTAGGAGCGCCACAAGGAGAAATATTTGTTAACTTCACCTCAGACTCTACAAACTCTGGCAGATCATTAGGAGCGCCACAAGCAGAAATATTACCCGTAAAATTAACATCCGCCATTAATTCTGGATGTTCCTGTTTACGCTGTGCAATTTGTTCACGGGTGAGAATCTTCGACTCATCAAAACCTAACTCAATTTCTGTGTTTAACCCCTTATACTTCACCCGTGTTAAATTATAAAATCTCTTGTTGAGAGTGGTTGTCACAAAAGCTTTCAAACAACCTAATAGATACTTACGTTTAAAAGCATCTTTCTCAAACCAATACTCAAAACTTTTGCGGAGGTAAAACCGGGCATAATTTCGCAGCACTCCTTTTAATACATCTTCCCTTTCCATTGCATCGGGTTTCATGATCGGAGTAACAAAATTATATTGAGAATAATCCCTAACTTCAACGCGATCGCCCAAATCTTGAAATAACTCAGAAAATGGCCAAGGAGTAAACATATTCCAGTTTACCATGTCCGCTTTCCAATCCAAAGCCATTCTATAGGTTTCCTCAATTGTTTCAGGGGTTTCATTTTCCAACCCCATGATAAATTGAGCTTCCGCCAGCATACCATTTTGTTTTAACAATTGAATTGCCCGTTTATTTTGTTCAATTGTGGTTTCTTTACGGAACAAATTCAATTTTAATTGTGCTGCTGCTTCTGTTCCCAAGGAAACATGAACTAACCCAGCTTTGCGGTACAATGGTAAATCATGTTCATCCCGCAATATATCCGTCACTCTGGTATTTATTCCCCAATGCACACCCAAATTTCTTTCTATCAACTCGTTACACAAAGCGATAAATTTGGGTTTATTAATAGTTGGTTCTTCATCTGCTAAAATGAAAAATCCCACCTTATGTTTTTTCACCAAAATTTCAATTTGATCAACAAATTGTTTCGGACTGCTAGAACGATATTTGCGCCAAAATGCCCACTGGGAACAAAAACGACAGGTGAAAGGACAACCTCTAGCATAGTTGGGAACAGCTACCCGCACATTTAGCGGAGTATAGATATATTTACTCCAATCTAATAAATCCCAATCTGGGGTGAGAGTATCTAAATCAGCAATCGGCGGATGGGCTGGTGTAGCGACAACTTGCCCATTTTCTAAGAAAGCAATACCTAAGATATTACGACGTTCTGCTTCATCTTTTCCGCGAGCGATCGCACTGATTAAGTTAACAGTAATTTCTTCCCCTTCACCCCGAATAATATAATCTACCCAAGGAGCTTCATTGAGAACTTCACTGTACATATAGGTAGGATGAATCCCACCCATAATAGTTGTAGCTTCAGGGCAAACTTGTTTAACAATTTCTAGGGTTTTTTGCGATTGATAAATCATCGGTGTAATTGCTGTCGCCAAAACAATATCTGGCTGATGCTTTTTGATAATTTCTGCTAAGGCATCATCAGCAATATAATCAGTCATAGCATCAACAAAACGAATGTCGGTAAAGCCAGCAGTTTTCAACGCCCCACCCACATAGGGAACCCAACTAGGTGGCCAATTTCCCGCAATTTCCGCACCACCAGAATGATAATTGGGTTGAATCATCAGAATCCGCATAATCTAACTCCTAACTCTTACCAGAAAAGTCAACGATGGAAAATATCCCACTTTTAACTATGTTGCTTCTTCTAGAAAATTTAAAAAGGAGAAAAATTTCTGGATAAATTATTACTAATTGATGTAAATTACATAAGCAAAAAAAATGGTTCTTCAGTACATAGTATGCAAAATCAATCTCAAAAAACTGCGGAAGGCTTAATATACATAAGACATAAGTTACAAATATTGGATATTTTTACAAAAATTGCCTCTTTACCCTGTTAAGAGTTCCCTGTTAAGAGTTCCCTCTTTCAGACTGGTAATTTAGCATAACAAGTACGGTAGAACCAAAAAAATTACCAGTTAAATTACTACACACAAGTTGTAATTGCTCGATTTTTATCTTGTAAATTACTGGTTAAATTAATTTACTTCTATTACTTTATAGCTATGCAGCCTTAACTTTAAAAAAGTTCTGAAAAACTTAATCTTTGGGCTTTAATTATCTTTGTAATATCTGTTTCAATACTTGTCGGTTAAGCACAAAAAAATAAAATCGCGTAGGTTGGGTTGAGGAACGAAACCCAACATTGACAAGGGTTTGTTAGGTTTCACTTTGTTCAACCCAACCTTGTATCTTAGAGGTATGTTAGAGGAAGTGGTAGACCGTCCCAACCTTGGTCAGAAAAGACCGCTTCGTAGCAAGGATCACCACAACAATCTCCATGACAGAACTCGAACAGTCGCCT
>NZ_BJCE01000135.1:0-15243 GCF_005402885.1 Sphaerospermopsis reniformis | reverse complement strand
TATACCCCTAGCGCGTTTTGGGTACATATGTATATAATTGGTAATATTTTTCATCTTTGGTAGAACCACGGTATATTTTCCATTTACCGTTCTACCATTTTTCCGTTATATATTTCGGACAGGTCTATTTTAAAACATATATAGTAATATGATTTGATTGCTGATAGTTTTTTTAGGCAGGTAAGAGGATTATGAAAAATTAAGTGTAACTGATTTTTTCAGAAATCAAATAGGATGCCTATATTAGTTCTGTATCAGTCATAAAAAATTATTTTTTGTTGCAATTCTCTTCTTTGTGTTCTCTGCGCCTCTGCGTGAAATAAAAAATCTATTTATGCTTTGTCACGCATCCTCTAAAAACACAAATTAGATAAAATTGTGATATCAGCACGATATATAAACTCTCATTACACATAACATCCTATCTCCACTAAAATGCAACTTCAAAAAACATTAAATTATCTAGGGAACTGTTAAAGGAGTACCAAGAAATATAGGTGATTTTTCTTGATATATGAAAAAAGGAAACGGTCCAATGAAATAAGGGGAACAACCTAAATCAAACCAACCACCTCGCCGACAAATGCGGAAGAAAATAGCTGTTGATGCAGTTCCATCACCTTCATTAATATCCCACACAGCTTGTTTAAATCCCTTACCAAAAGGATGCCTTCCTGTCGGTTCTTTTCCACCATTAAGATTGCCTAATATCCCAAACCCACCCTTTACTTGTTGAAATTTACCACTCATCCATTGAGTACCTGTGATTCCACCTGCACCTGATAATTCTATGTGAGCGCAGTTGTTAGTACATGGAATATTAAATCCAACTTGGTCACTACCACTAATCGAACGTTGTCGGTTTGATTCTACTTCCTTTAATGGCAAATCTAATTTACCAACAATACTTCCTTGGGGTACAGGTGCATTGGGAAAATTAGCGAATGTTACCTGATTTAGTCCAGGTATTTTTGATATGCTAGTATTCTGCCAATTACTAAATTGTTTAAGAGCAGTTTTTTCTATTCCAGGAATGGAAGTTAGTTTATATTGAGATAAATCAATTTCTCCTAACTCTATATCTTTTATCTGTGGTAAATCATTGATGATTTCTCCTATTGTTTGTCCATTAATATTCGTACCACCCAATATCTTTTTAATCAAATCTTGAATAGGTAATACATTTTCTACATATTCATTAACTAGAGTAGGAATGGCTTTAGTTAATTCAGGGACAGTTTGCCATTTAATCGTTTGAAAATCTGATAACTTAGTATTTACCAGAGAAATACCACTCAGTTGACCAATTGTTTGTAAACTGAAATTTTCTAAATTAAATACATTTTCAAAATCTCCCAATTCCATCACTTCATCTAAACTTTGTCCTGCTTGCCAACTTCTGATTGATTTATATCCAGGAAATTCAACATTGGGAAGTTCAACACTACCAGGACTAGAGAAAACAAAAGATTTAAATGTAATGCTTTGCCAATCAGGAACTGGTGCATTATTTATATATTTACTAGGGATAGTGTTCACTGTTGGTGTAGGAGATGCTGTTGCTGGCTGAATTCCTAAAATATAACCAAGTAAATTATGATGGCGAAAGGATATTAAGCCATGCAATAATAAACTTGTACATAAACCCAAAAACATCCAGTATTTGATATTGGATTTTAAATTAAAATGATTATTTTTTGTGCTTTGAACGAGTTGGTGATTATTTCGAGATTGAGGATTATGTAACATATTTACACCTTGATTACCTTAATTCTTAGAATGAACACCTGAAAAATAAACTTACACATTTGGGATGATCCCTAATTTACACACTTCTGACAGCAGATTGCAGATCAATGAGGTACAGAATCTAAATTAAAACCTATACACAAAGACAGTTTTACTTCTGACTCCTGAATTCTGGTGTATTTTTATCTTGTTATTTGTTTCAATCTTTAAAGCTAATTACTGACAGTTAAATGCTTACCTTTTTGAGCAGGAATACTTGATTTAGTTGATTCAGTTCCTAATTGCAATAAACGCTCAACCAGTTGAGGCGAAACTTTAACACTTTGAGCAGCACTGGTTAGATTTTTACCAGACTCTAACTCTTGAATTAGTTGTTGTAGTTTCTGCCATAAAGGATTACTAGGAGTTATCCACCCTTTTTCTGCTGCTACCTGTAATCCTTTGGTAATAGTTGTGACAATGATAGAATCTGTAGGTGGTGTTTCTTTGCGGGTGACATCAGGAGTGATAGAGATGGTACTATAGGCTGGAGTACCTTTGCTTGTTAGCACCCGAAAGTTGTAAACTTGGCGAGTCCCGGCTGAAGATTGCGTGATCACCGTCAAGTGTGCGCCATTTTTAGCAGTGGGTATTCCAGGAATATTAACCGGGTTAATTTGTCTCAGATGAATTAAACCTGCTCCTGGGTTTTGACAATTCGACCTATCAGACAAACCTTGCAAACAACCATCTACATCCATAAGTATGCGGGAAGGGTCATCTAACCACACTCGTTGAATCACCTCACCAGTTTTGTAAAAAGAGATAGATACACCATGTCCCGGCCATACCTCTACAGTTTGTAGTTGTGCTTGAGTGCCTGTGGCCTTGCTTCTGGGAATAATACGTACAGAACTTTTGGTATTAGTTAATTGTGTTCTTGGTGTCGGTAGTGCCTGAGATGGAATATTGACCAACAAAGAAGCTGTGACAGTTAGAGATAACCAGAAAAACTTGTTCATTTTCATCCTCCAGGAGACTTTCATCAATTTGTATTCGGTAGTTTAAAGTCGTAAAGAGCGATTTACTTGAACAGTAATTTGGGTATTTTGCCGGATAAACCAAATGTTGGGTCGCTTCATAATTTCTGCGATCGCTTTTTGATTTCGTTCCTCCACCTGTTTGGAAACTGCACCAAACGCTCCTTGAGCAAAAGCACCTAATAAAGAGCGATCGCCACTTCTACTGGTTTGGATGCTGCTAAACCCACCATTGGATTGAGAAATGCTACTTTGAATATCAGGTTGATTAACCACCTCCCCCACCTTGGCCAGTCCTGACATCAAACCTAATCCTGCATCCAAGCTTAAAATCTCTTTACCTTTGTCCCGATATTGATTAGCAATTAAAGGTTCTCCCTCTTTCCCCTGTATAACAATTGTTCCTGGTCGTAATGTATATTCAGTACCATCTTTGAGAATGGCAGTAACTACAGCAGTAACTCTCCCAGATGAATCAACTTCTTGAATTTCTGCACTCAAAAGTGTATTAGCAGGAATCGCTTCTTCCCCAATATTGCTTAGTAAAGGTTGGGTGAGTTTAACCACAAACTTATTTTGAATGTGAGAATTATGAGAATTAATATTTGCTGACCAGACAACAGGTGTTTCTAATATCCCAGCAGCGTGTTCTCCTACTCTTAAATACTGTTCTTCTCTGCCCTCAATAATAGCAGCTTCTTCTGGGGAATAATTGTTGCTTTCATTGAAATTAGTTACGTTATCACTTTTATCTAAACTTTTCGCACTAATTACCGGATTCCACTTAGCTTTTAGTTGTTCAATCGCCCTTTTGCTATTATCAAAATTGCTGTCATAATCTGATTCTGAGTGATTTGTAGTAACTGTTGCTAGTTCTGTTTCTAGTTGAGAATCGCGGTTATAACTCGACCTACGTCTAGGAACATAATCAGATGTGACAACATTTTGAGTCTGCGTGCTTGCTACCTCCTGTTTGTCATTTGTAATTGCTGCTGCATAATCAATTTGACCACCAGAACCAAGAGAACGTAATCTTGCTAATTCTGCTAAAGGATCAGTAGGTTCTGTAGAAGTTTTAAAAGTGGTTTCTTGTTGGGGTAATATTCTTGAAGTTACAGCAGTTTTTACTGGAGGTGAATAGCGTGCGATTGGCAATTCTTCAAGTCTTTGTGTTCTGATAATTCTTCTAGGTTGTTGTTCTCTGTTGGATGTTAATGATGTTTCCCTCCTGACAGATTTAGTAGAAATAGGTTGAGTTTTGGGCAAATTTTCAATTATCTGCTTATCCGGTTTTGCAACGGGTAATTCTTGCCTGACTCTATTTTGTTCTTTAAATGCCTCCAGTTCCTCTGCTTGTTTTTGTAATGCTAACTTGGCATAAATATCACCATCTTGTTTGGGAACTTCTTCTTCAGAAGGAGAAGTAGTAGCAACTTCTGGTATTGCTTCTTCTTTAGTTACCTTGCCATTCATCATGGGATTAAGGAACATAAAAAGTAGAATAAATCCTAATCCAAATCCTCCCCCAACTACTATTGTGCGTGACCAAGGAGAATTAACAAGTGAATGTTGTGTTTCTATTAATGCCAATTCATCTGATAATTCTACATCCGCTTCCGTTTCAGGAATAATATTTTCATGTTCAATCTCACTAATGGTATTTTCTTCTTCATCTTCTTGAAAATTGAGTAAATTATTTATCTTGTTAGGGTCAGTTTGATTTTCTAAAATCGGGTTCATAAATTCACCTATTTTATATATAGCAGTTCCCATGTTCGTCAAATACAAGGTTTTTTAGTTTTAGGGAACAGGGAACATTGTAAATTGCTATTGTTGTTTGTGTTTTAATCATTGCTTTTAGGATTTAATTAGGGTAAAATATCAATCAATATTTGTTGTTTAAAATTATTCAATTCTTACCTAAATTCAAATCCGTGATTTCGATAATTTCTAAACCTGACCTGCGAACCGAATAAATCTTATGAGCAATTTCTGTTGTTTCAGGAGGCTTTTGAGGACTTTGTATAGCTTGAACCGTCACAGTTTTATTAAAAGCTATTCCATTACCAGCATTATCATCCTTACTAAAAGTCACCAGAGTAGCAATCACATCTATCTGCCATTTTCCTTGACCTATCTTGCGTGGTTCACTAACATATCTTGGAACTAAAGAACTTTGTAAACCACCTTGAAAAACACTGGGTGGTGTAAGTTCCGCTAATTTTTTCAGAAAACTAGATCGAAAATCTTGTTCTTCACTTAATGCAAAGGCAGCTTCCCAAGCTTTTGTAGTAACTCGTGCAGTTACTTTGTTAACTTTTATACTAATACCATTATCTTGTTGAGTGATTATTTCTCCATTTTTATTTAATCTTATCAGTCCATCCCAATTGAATATTTTCACTAGAGTATCAACCACAAATTTTTTAATCACTTCTGCTGAACGGTCATCAGGTTCTAATGCTTTAACATTGATTGTATTCCCATCAGCAATCTGGACTAAAGATGGTGGCTTTTTACGAGCTAAAGTTGAGGTTGCACCATAATTAAAAACTTGTAACAGAAAAGATAAAGAACTAAAAATTAGAGACATTACAGCAACAATAGCAATGGGATTAGATACCGATTGCCCAGAACTTAAAAACTGTAATGCTTCCCTTTTTGGAATTTTAGATTTCGTGTGATTGAGCATAATTTCTCAAAATTGATAAAGTTCTTAATGACAAGCTTCATCTAATTTTTGACGTGAGGGACGGTGTACCAGAAAGACTACTGCGGTATTAATTGGTACTGCGCCTTTATAGATGGTTTCCTGTGCGGCGATCGCTTCTTCCATGTTCAAATTGGCTTTTACATCCACGCTGTTTTTTTCCGCAGATATGGCAGAGGAAACGATAGATTGTTTAGTTAGACGTTGCAGTGCTGTTTTAGCTAACCCCTCGTTAGCTCTCGTCAGTTGACAGATGATTTCTGTATCAGAAACCTTATCTCTAGCAATTAGTTCCCACAAATACCGTAATTGTGCATATTCATCCACCCAACCAATTGGTTTTTCTGTAAACGTTAATGCTCCAATGTAACGATTTTGCAAGTTTACCCAAGCTCTATCGAAGAAAGGAACTGATGCTTCTCGTTCTAAAATTAAATGACGGATGTGAAAGTCGCTATTTTGTTCTTCCCGCAGTCCATCATCATCTAAGGTTAGTAAATGCGGAATATTTGGAGGTTTGCTAGTGTTAAATTGATTCCAAATTACTCCCCACAATTCCTGAGAACCCAATGGTTTGATATTCAAACCCATTTTATTATTTAGAGTTTGTTCCCAAAGTTGATAGCCAGATGTAAAGCTATTTTTCAGTATTGATTCAATGCGTTGATGTCGCACTTCGTGAATTTGTCCAGTAAATTTATGCCAACTTTCTCTAGCGTGGAGAATTAATTTCTCCACCAAGTCTGCTGTTTTACCAGCTTCAGAAATAGCAACAGTGTAGGTACAGTAAATTCGCAAAAATTTGTTTTTCCGACTGCCTTGATTTGTTAAATCTCTAATTCGCAAACGTTCTGACCGAATTAAAAGCATCAGTTCATTACTGCGACAATTTTCTTCTAATGCTTTTAGTTCCTGTTGACGGTGATGGTCATCGGTAAACGAACCCAGATGAAAGGTTAAAGTTTCACCATAGGGTATTTCTTTGAGTCCTGCCTCTATACCTGTAAAAATTGGTAAAATTTGACTATCTGGAAGTGAAGAATGGATACCTTGACAGTCAAAGCAGAATTTAATTTGGATATCGTCTTTTCGCTTGAGGATAATTGCACCAACATCTTTTCTGCCAGCTATGGAAATACTGGCGATCGCTGCAATATGGGTTAAGTCTTCAAAAGGAGTAAGGCGTTTGGCTACAGAAATCTCTTGAGCAGAGATATTTTGTCTACCTACCTTATCTTTGGGTATTTTTTCTTTAGCTGAAAAACTTGATGTCATAATTTTTACTAAAATATAAATACAAGCCTCAAAATTAATTGAGTGCATTTTGTTTTTTTAAGATTTACCAACACAAAAAACACTATTTTAAAGTTGAGATTCGTCGTGATTTAGATATCTTTTTTTGAGTTGATGTTATTATCTTTGGTTCATGAATCAGAGAATAAAAACGTTTATACCCTCTGGTAACTCTGGGTACTGTGAGAAACTTTGATAACCAGGTTTTATTACTGGTAAGAGTCCACCAAGTTGCACATCCCCAAGCTGTAACTAACCCAGTCACTAACAAAGAAGTTTGAAAAGTTAGCTTACAGATCAAGTAAGTTATCAAAGCAATAGCTGTCCAAGGAAAAAATTGATCTGCTGGAAAAGGTCCAATTCTCGGTTGTTCCCCTAAAACTCGGTTAACTGTTCTAAATTCTTTGCGCTTCATCATCTCTGTTAGTTGAGGTTTTTAAACGTGCGAATTTGACCTAAACCGCTTTTATCAAACTGAGAAAAAAGCTGTGTAGTCGAAAATGTTTAACTTATCCAAGAGTGATATAAGTTGTTTAAAAACGAGCGCCCGTTACGAATATCCAGAAACCACTCTACTGAAAAATCAGAGAATTTAAGACCTGTTTTTTTGAGCTAATTACACTGCATTACCAGTAATCAAACCTGTGAGAATATCACCTACTACAATAGTAACACTGATGATTAAAGGAGTTCTGGCTAAATTCTGCCAATCTTCATCATTTCTGGCAGCATTGACAATTCTCACCAATGAAATACCAAGATACAACAAAAACAATGCTCTCAGAACATTAAAAAATAGTGTAACAGCATCAGCAGGAATACCTGCAAAAGCTCCTGTCATCCATGTTTGTGCGCCATTAAAAAATTGTGCATTAGCTGATGTGGTGGTAATATCAAAGGTGAAAATTATACAGATAATACCAACTAAAATTCCATAAACATTGATTCCCCAACGACGTTGCAATTTTTCAAATTTAGTCAGCAACTTATTGGCTAAATTAGGAACTGCGGCGATGATGGCAGTTAGCAGAATTAGAACAGACATTAGCAGGTGATTAATGGATGTATTTGCCAAGACTAATGCTGTTGCTGCTGCTACTAATAAAAAAATTGAACTTTTTTTATCAACTGTGCGATTCTGAGAACCCGTTGGACAAACTTCAATTGTCTGTTGTTTGGGAATTTGGTAATTACTGCAATCAGGATGATTGTGTATTCTCATGTCTCGATATTTTATAAATGCCTACGAATAAGCATCATTTTCTCCTATCTTACTGCTTACAGTCAGCTATCAAATTTCGTAATTGCAGATATAAGATTGTGTCTACTTTTTTTCAACACTTGTTTCTAAAACATTGGTATAAAAATTATTACAACATCTATCAATTGATATAAGAAATTAGCTGCAAGTTAAGTAAGTCGGCACGATAAAATCAATATACATTTTGTTTCTTAAGACCCTGAAATAACCTATTTATCAGGTATTTGTTGAATGAACTCCTGCCATCTCCCTAATTCGATTTGCCCAGGTTTGAGACAAGGTTGAAATTTCCAGACGACTAGAATCACTTGCCCAAGTCTCCAACCAATGGGTATGCCATCGAGACAATTGACGTTGCATTTGAGCCAGTTCAAACGCACTGTCCACATCTAAATCAATCGCTGTCAGTTCTAAAAATACTTTACTTTCTCTAACAATCCCAAGTACCGCTTCCCCATTAACCCCACCCAAACTGAGAGATGCCATTTGTAGAAAGTTCTGTGCCAATCGTTCAAGACGTATAGAAAGACGATAGCACCGAAACGCAATTTGTTCTACAGTCAAGTTATTCATACACCTCCTAATCAAGCCAGTCAAATGGTAATGGTCATGCATTATTTTTTATTAAATTATCATACCAACTTTGGGAGAGCCAAAAAAATTTTGTAAATACTATACATAACAAAAACTCAATGTTTACATATGGTCTCTCCGGCGAGAGGTATATATCACTGTGAGTGATTTCAGGTTAACAATCTATCCCAATTAAGTTAGCAATGGTTACTAATTTGCCAAAAGTAGATGAAATTAAATCACCAAATATTTGCCAGGGAAAATTCTTGACACCATTCCAGCGTCAACTACTACAAAAAAATCTGGAACAGGATTTACCTGAATTATCCCGCCAGCGTATCCAAATTATGTTGTTGGCAGATGAGGGGAAAACTCAAACACAAATTCGCAAAGAATTAGGATGTTGTCCAGCAACAGCAAGACATTGGATACATATAGCTCGTAGTGGGATGGCACACCAATGGAATTCATCGCCTATTGGTCGTCCTAAAATCGTCAATGAGCAATATTTAGAGCGGTTACAACAACTAATTAATCATAGTCCCCGTGAGTTTGGTTACAGTTTTGAAAAGTGCTTCATTAAAAACCAGCAATTAGAACAACGGGTAGCTGAATTAGAAAAATCACTAGAAGAAGCGAATCAAAGCAGGTGGCACAACACATTTTCTAAACAAGCTGCAAATTTGGTTAATTCAGAGTTAGAAAAAACAATTGCACCATTGATGTCAGAAGTTGAACGATTAAATGCGGTAGTAGCATTTCAGGAACAAGAACTAGCGCAACTGCAAAATGTTAATGATATGTAACAAGCTGAGTTAAAGAAGTTTGTTAATTTGGTTAATGAAACTGATGAAATTAATTTAAGTCAAGCAGAAATTGTCGAACAATTTTGATTCGCACAGGGGCGACCCTCAATCCGCTCAAAATATAAATATTACAGAAGGTATACAGCAGATTTGGAGTAAATGAGGTACAAATTTTAGGGACAAAACCTTATACTAAAAAACTTTCAAGCCTGTTCCCTGCTGTAACTAACCATGAGTGAAGTTAAGTCTAATAGTACACTACGTCGGGGAAGAATCTTCCCATAAATTCAGTGGACCCAAGAATAGAAAGCTCAATGGCAAGCTGAACGCGAAAAATTGTACCAACGCTGTAAATTTGGTGATGATGAATTATTCACCAAATATATCTATATTACCAATTGCATACTCCGATGAATCTATAGTAGAAGATGGTAAACCCTGAAGTTCAGCTTTATTCCTCATACTTTCCACTTTATCTGCTTCTCGAATAGCTAATGGATTAATTTGTTGACGTTCTGCTAACAGCGTCGCCACAGAAATTTCCAATGGTGGTAATTTACCATTGCTAGGAACAGGTATATCTTCTGGAAACATTTGACAAAAAGTAGTAGCCGCCGCCCTCTCAACAATAGTCTGAATTTCCGCACCTACACAGCGATTAGTTTCTTTAAGTATTCGTCGCCATTCCTCTTGACTATAAGGATCAATGCTACCAGAAACATCACTACTAAATCTATCATCAAATCTCGCACAGTGAAGTTTAAAAATACTGTGTCTTTCCCCATAATTAGGCAAGTCAACTTTATAAATATAGTCAAATCTTCCTGCCCTAGTTAATTCTGGTGGTAGCCATTCTAAACGATTGACACTAGCAATTACAATTACATCACTGGTACGTTCTTGCATCCAAGTGAGTAACTGACCTGCTAACCTTCTAGCTATATCATCATCTCCAGCAAAACCTTTATCAAAATCATCAAAATACAAAACCACTTCATTGAGACGGTCTGCTAATTTTAGTAGTTGTTTTAATTTTATTTCTGCTTCATTACCATAACTTCTCACATTACCCCAATCTACTAAAATCAAGGGAATACCTAAAATTTGTGAGCATACTTTAGCTGAATGAGATTTACCCGTACCTGGAGGACCTACCAGCATTATACCTTTAGGAACTCTGAGTTTGTAGACTTTGGCAAGAGGACTAAACAATCTTTTGAATTTCTTAAAAGCCTCTTGCATCAAATCTAGTCCTCCCAAGGGAACTTCGGAAGTAGGGATAAATTCAATTCCATAAAGTTTATTGAGCAAATTTATTTTATAATCTAGTAGTTCTTTAGCTATAGAGTCTGCACTTTTTTCATCATGGAAATCAATTGATTTTAGTCCTTTGATTAAGTCGGAAATGTATAACCCAATTCCACTACGGACAATTTTCTTTTTATCCATCTCGCTCAATGTTAGTGGTAAAATTCCATGCAGTTCTTCATTGAGAGTTACAGTAATTTCTGAGATATCTGGCAATTCTTGAGTAATGACAGGAATTTGAGCAGCAAGTTCTGGGTGTAAGTTAGCTTGAGAACCTAAAAGAATAGCAGATTTGATTTTACCAGGAGCAGATGGAGAAAAAGAAAGATTGAGTAAATTCGATTTAACCCACTCAGATAGTAGAAAGAATTGGGTTTCTTGGGCTACATTGGTACTAATCCAAGGGTAAATATTTTCGATAATTAATATTCCTTCTCCCTGAAAAGACTCCCAAAATTTCAAGATTCTAAATTGGTCTTTTAATTCTTTAATTGGTACAGGAGTATAGTCTTCAAAATCCTTAAAATTTAAATCTACATTATTAACACATTCAACTTCTTTGATTATTTCCTGTCCTAAATTCCACAAGTAGCATTTAATTCCTAGCACTGAACAATATTGGCAAATATAGCGAATCATTCTGTATCTTTCTTGGGTTGGCGATTCCAAAATAATTACAGGTTCTTTACGTTTGATTAATTGTGGCAACTTGTTTAAAAAATCTGATGACATCTTGTTTATTTATAAGATATGTATTTCGATAAATTTTGATAGCATCTATAAGTCATGAATTATACTGTAAAATTTTAAACGGTATTTAATTTTATAGCTAGTATAAAAATGTGGAATTTATTATATCAATTGATATATATTCGTGAATATTCAAAAATAGATTAATTTATAGATTTCTGTATAAAAATGTAATTGTAAGATAGATGCGTTATTATTTATCTTCAATAATTAATGGCGAAAAAATCAATTCCGGTTTATCCTATTGTTTTAATTCCCAACTTTGCTGAACATCAAAATTTTGCTCCTTTGATTAAAGCAAATGGTAGTGGTAGTGTTACCGTGGGTGCTGCTGAAGAACGGTTTGGGCAAGTGCTGAAATATTATTTTGGTAATTGGGTATTTCCCCAACAAGAAATGCTACCAAATGGTCATGACCGTCCTTACACAGCAGATTTTGTAATTGTAGAACCAAATACTGAGCTACATCTTGATATTGAAGTGGACGAAAGTCATTGTTTTTCTACAGGAGTACCTACCCATTGTATTGGTGATGATGATTATAGAAATCTGTGTTTTCTTAAAGCTGGGTGGGTAATAATACGGTTTGCCGAAGAACAAGTAGTTAGTCAACCAGAACGCTGTTGTCGCTTTATTGGTAATGTGGTAGCAAAGTTAAGTGGAAATGTATCATTTAGTTATCAGTTCGTAGATATTGCCCCACTAACTCCTGTCAAGCAATGGTCAAGGAAACAAGCAGCTTCTTTGAAGAAAAACAACTATCGTCAAGGCTACTTGTCAGTTGATCGGTGATCATAGTACATAAGATGAGTATTTCTAAATGTTTCTGGATCAAAAAATGTGACCCACGGGTCACAAAATGCAATTAAACACTTTTAAACTCTTGTGGATGAGCGGTTTTATATCCTGTCCGGTTAACCATGAATAACCCAATCTCAGTCTAACCCAACCCAGAACAGGTGAAAGCTTGTTTGGGGCGCGAGTTGGAATCATATTTTTCAATAAATTTTCTATGAATCAATGGTAAATCTCCGTCCACGTCAAAATAGAGCGATGGAAATTTTAGACCCAGAGATTTGAGAAAAGGTCAAACAAATCATCCATAAGTTATTAGGAGGCGTATGAATAACTGGACTGTAGAACAAATTGCGTTTCGATGCGAGCGCCTTTCTGTACGTCTTGAAAGATTGGCACAGAACTTTCTACAAATGGCATCTCTCAGTTTGGATGGGGTTAATGGGGAAGCGGTACTTGAAATTGTTAGAGAAAGTAAAGTATTTTTAGAACTGACAGCTATTGATTTAGATGTGGACAGTGCCTTTGAACTGGCTCAAATGCAACGTCAATTGTCTCGATGGCATATTCATTGGTTGTCAACTTGGGCAAGTGATTCTAGTCGTCTGGAAATTTCAACCTTGTCTCAAACCTGGGCAAATCGAATTAGGGAAATGGCAGGAGTTCTGGTTTAATTTTATGCAAGAAGTAATTAAGCAAATCAAAAACAGATACAAAGTTGACTTACAATCTCAGGATATCAACTATCAATTGTGGAGATTGGATGATACAGAATACATAAAATTACAAAAAAATAGTTTATCAATTGCAAATAATTTTGATTTACATAAGCATCTTTATTTATCTAGAGAAGAACAAAATGATAAACTTAACTTAGCAGAACTATTGACAATTTTAGAATGTTTATTAGGTGAAAGTAGCGATTTGTATGATAAATATAAAGGAGCTTTTTATTTTCCAACATTACTTGTTGTTATTAAAACCAGTGGAACATTCTACTACTTGATGGATATTTATGATCATCGCGGTTGGCTGTATTTTCGGCTGTATAGAATTGTTGACCATAATTACATAAATAGACAAGACCCCCAAATATTGCGAGAAACATTTAGCGAGGAATTTACTCAACAAGAAATTAACTATTTTTTATTTTATTTTTACGGTTATTTAATAGGATGCTTTCGGACGTTTCAGAAGTTTAATTCTGTCAAACCATTTTTGAAGAGAATTGATTCTAATCTAATATTGTATGGTTACAAAGGCCAAGATTTTTTTGAAAAGCACTGCGACTCCGAAGAAAATTATCAAGCAGAAATTGAATCTTTTGAAAAGATTTACGGGAATTCCTTGGACAAAATTGATGTAAATGCAATTTTGCAAACAATTACCAGTGAATACAGTGAAATGTAGTACAATCAGATATAGATATGATAGCAATGTTATAAATTACAGAACAATCAGGTACAGCAAGTTTAAACACAGACATCAATTTATTTTCATTTCTGTCTCTTGCTGTTAACACTATAATGATATTCTAAAAGTTAATAGTTCCCTGGTACATCTACACCTGATACCTAAAAATGGTGTCAATTATTAATACTATGTCTAATTTTTACATTGATAACACTCAACTAAAAACCCAACTCACTAAAAAATACTTCGATTTATCTCCTGCTATCCAAAAGATTATTCAGTTATTTTCGGTAATCTATGCACCAGTAGATAAAAATTCATTTATCAATTGTCTCAGTGAAACTGCTGCATTAGATGAAAACAATAAACCTTGGAATACTAAAACTCTTAGTCTTCAAATTGATAAATTGATAAAAGCAGGTTTGTTAGTCAAGGAAAGTAAATCTAGTCCCGAATGCCATCCCCTCCTGACAGAAATTGCTACTCGTCATGCTGTAGAAACGGGAAAATTTGAACTCTTAGTAAAAGCTGTAAATGAAAAATTTCCTGTACATAGTTACGGAAGTATACGGATTTTTCGTAATCTAAGCCAATGTATAAGAGAAATCCGTATTGGTCTTTACCGCAAAGACCTAAGTTTTATTAATAGTCAAATTGAAAATTACCATAAGCACTGTAATAGCAAAGAAAAAATAGTTATAGAAAATATCCTTGAACAGATATGCAATAATCCATTTGATGAACATTGGTTTAGCACTCTACCACAAGAATTATTTATCCTTTGTATATCTAGTATTTTCCAAATTTCACTCTTAAAATTATCTGATTCTGAAGATGCGTTAATACTATTGGCAGATAAATGTGATGAACCTGAAAAATATATCTCAGATTATTTGCTTTTGATGTTGGCAGAACAATATTTCTTACGTGGTGATACGGAAGATGCACAGGATAGTTTGAAAGAGATATCAGAAGAATCTCAAAATAACGCCGCTATTGGTTGGGGTTGGTCAAATTTTTTGCGGGGTGAGAACGAGAAAGCTATTAAATATTATACAGATGCCCTAAAATCTTTGAAAAAAGCCACAGGCAAACGCCAAATATATTTTAATACAATTGCTGGCTTATTCTTTATTTTAGCACTGTTGAAAGATGGTTCGCCAGAACGCCTCAAAGAAGCAGAAGATTATACCAATATAATGATTCGGCAATCAGATCATTTTCTTAATTTAGTTTATATGGGACTGAGCATTATATTGCAAGTCCAGCAAGGTGATATTACCAAAAAAGAATTAATAGTTAATGCTCCCATTCCTCCCTTAGAAAAAGAAAATAGTTTAGAAACATTCTTTCTTTCCCTATGTCTGTACTGGATGGATATGGACAGTGCAAAAAGAAGATTACCTGATTTATTAGAACCATTATATCGGAGAGCGATCGCATCCGGTCATCACTGGTTAGCAATGGAAACCGCAGAACTCCTATCCCGACTCAAACCCAGCAGCAACTACCAACAACAAGCACAAGCACTACGAGAAGACAACGAAGTTGAAACCATCATAGACA